>NZ_VPBW01000018.1:0-53608 GCF_013418535.1 Acinetobacter sp. YH12137
CAACCTGTCCTAATTCTATAGAGAATAGCTTCAATAAAATTGCGTAAATTTGAGTTGTGGTGAATGGATAAATTACGCAGAATAACTTTCAACTTTTGCCAGTGTTGATCTGTCAGCATGGTACGAGTCATAGCGAATAGTAAAATTGGGTTTGGCGATTTGATTTTACTACTTCGCTATTTTTTTAAGCTAAAAGTGTCAACACACCCTAAATACTTAAATAAAAAAGGATTCCTTAAAGGAAATCTTTTTTATAAATGGAAGGTAACGATTAACGATTACGACGCCAATCCCGATCGCCTCTGTCACGTTTCCAGTCACGATGATCTTTATGTTTTTTCCAGTCCTTATCACCACGATCCCGATCATAATGTCCATTACGATCATGATGACCGCGATAACCTTCATCCCAAGGATCAACCACACAGCCTGTTAGCGCTACTGCCAATACAGATGACAGTAATATCATTTTTTTCATGTTCATCACCTCTATACCGCACTCAATTAGTATCAAGTGATTTCATGAAGAGTACGCGGAGCCATTGTTGCACTCTTGTATGATTTTGTTCATTTTCCATACTTAATTAAAGGATTTGTCTCGGATTTAATAAAAATCATTTATGCATATTTACACTTAGATTCGCATAAATACAGCTAAGGATCTGCTTGGTTTTTCTAGCCATATTTTGAATACTACAAACTTTTCCAATATCCTGATTTTTATGACCTGGCTACTCTTTATTCTTGGTGCAATTATCGCAGGATTTGTACAGGGACTTACCGGTTTTGCTTTTGCATTAATTGCCATGTCATTCTGGGTATGGGGATTAAGTCCTCAACTTGCTGCGCCCTTAGTAGTTTTTGCCTCGGTGTGGAGTCACCTCATTTCATTATCCAATGAACCTAGACTTCCTCATCTGCACCGAACCTTATATCTACCTTATTTAATTGCTGGTCTGATCGGTGTCCCACTCGGCACCTGGTTACTGAATATCGTTGAGGCGAGTACTTTTCGTATTTTGCTTGGTATATTTCTCGTGATCTGGTGTCCACTGATGTTGCTTAATCCACAGATTAAATTGATTCAACATTCAGGTAAAACTGCGGATGCAGGGATTGGTTTGGTTGGCGGCATCTTAGGAGGTTTAGGGGGATTCTGTGGTTCTGTACCCTCTGCCTGGTTAATGCTGAAGCAACTGCCGAAAGAACAGCAGCGCTATATATTGCGTCATTTTAATTTTGCCATACAGGTGTTTACCTTAGCCGCCTATTTACTGCAAGGGACCTTAAATCAGACTCACCTCCCCTATATGGCGGTACTCATTCTGGCTGTAAGTATTCCCGCTATTTTAGGCGCACGTCTGTTTCATCAAATTTCAGAATTACGTTTTAAACAGATTGTCTTAGGCTTGCTCTTCAGCTCGGGCTGCTTTCTCCTGATCAAAGAAGGCATTGACTCATTTGCGCGATAGAGCAGCTCTAAAACCTTACATCACTTTGCTTTCAGCCCTATTGCTGTTATGTTAGCCCGAATGATTCTCAGGCGGATATAAGCAATGCAAATTCGTGATCAAATTATCCTTGTGACTGGTGGTGCCCGTGGATTGGGACTAGCCATTACCCAGCTCCTGATTCAGGAAGGTGCACGTGTGGTAGTAAATTACCATAGCAGCAAAACCCAAGCTGAAGCTTTGCAAAATCAGTATCCTGATCAGGTCTTTGCCTGTCAGGCAGATGTAACACAAGCTGATCAGGTAAAAGCTTTATTCACTGCCAGCAAGGCCCATTTTGGAGAAGCCATCCATTCCGTCATTAATAATGCGCTGGTGCAGTTTGAGTTTAATGGCGATGAGCGACCTAAAGTTGAAGATCTGACCTGGGAAAGCATGGCCCGTCAGTTTAGTGGAGCAGTTCAAGCCTGTTTAAATACGACGCAAGCTGCATTAGAAGATATGAAACAGGCACATTTTGGCCGTATCGTGAATATTGGGACTAACCTGGTTCAAAACCCTGTCGTTCCTTATCATGATTATACGACTGGGAAAGCGGCGCTATTGGCCTTTACCCGAACTACTGCGCAAGACCTGGGTCAGTATGGGGTTAACGTGAACATGCTTTCAGGCGGATTACTGCAAACCACGGATGCAAGTAAAGCAACGCCTGACTTTGTCTTTGACCTGATTGCTCAGTCCACTCCTCTGCGCCGCGTGATTACGCCTGAAGAATTTGCATCTGCTATTCTGATGTTCCTGTCACCTTATTCACGTGCAGTGACAGGTCAAAACCTGATTGTCGATGGCGGACTGGTTAAAGGTTAAAGATCGCCAAGGAAGAATGAGATTCTGAATTTTATTCTTCTATTTTTTGACCAGTTGTTGAATAAAACTACTTTTGCATAGCGCATTTACTTCTACAATAGTGCGCTCCCCATCAAAGTTCATCTATTTTCTATGAAACTCCTAACGGCATTGCTCAGTAGCATGTTACTGGCAGGTTGTATGTCCAATGATCTTAAAAAGTCAGAACAGCTTCTGCGAAACTTCAATTGTGCCAAGATTGATACAGCGCAAATGCCACACAGTAGTATGACGGATTATTATCAACACATGCTATACAGCAGCAAAACCAAGGTCGAATCTTATATTGAGCAATATCATCAAGGAGAAGAGCTTTTTGACCTGCCTTTATATGAAGTGGTAGAACAGCAATACAATCTTTATAAAGATGCCTGCCAGAATCTGGGGGGAATTTTATCTGAAGAGAATCAAAATTAAATTCGGTATTTATATATCGTACAGAAAAGCAGAGTCCATCCCTCTGCTTTTATTTTTCCTGAAATTAAAAATAGCGTTGATCAATACTGAATTTTTCAGGAAATTTAGGTTCAATATTGGCATAGAACGTCATGATCTCAGCCATATCCTGTTCATAATTTCCTGTTGGATAAATGATTTTACCTACGCCCGCTTCTTTTTTTGCATAATCCATATAAGCCAGCGCAATTGGCACACCCGCATTGATCGCCACATGATAAAAACCGGTTTTCCATTGTTCCTGACGGGCACGTGTGCCTTCCGGTGTAACCAGCATCACTAGTTTAGGATGCTCTTTAAATAGACCTGTCATGACCTGAACCATGCTTGGACGTGGCTCACCCGGTTGTTTGGGACGACGGTCAATACCAATTCCACCCATTGCACGTACAAAAGGCCCAAATGGAAATTTCATATAGCTGTCTTTAATGGTCAGACGCACATTCACTTTTAATGCCTTTAAGGCCAAACGTGCATATAGTGCATCCCAGTTACTGGTATGTGGCGCTGCAATCATCACACATTGATCAAGGTCTTCGGGCCATTGGTCATCGGTTTTCCAGCCCATTAAATTTAAAGTTTTCTCAGCTAAATTTTCAAACACAGCTACATCACAATCATTATCAAAATTTCGCCACAGTCTAACAATGCAGCAGAATATAGATAGTGCATCCTGATCAATAAAACATCAATTAATATATATTTGTATTTTTAAGCTTTAGGAAGAATTTCAATTTATTGTTATTTGAATATTTCTTCTTTCACTACCTATTGCAAGCTCACTCTTTTAAGCAAATAGTGAGTTCAATTTATTTTACTGATTTATATATTTTTCCATCCTAATTTTAGGATATGTCGATTTTAGCTTTCTTTCTATACTTCGCTGACATAATAAATTTCAGGAAGATTTTCATGAAAAAGACTTTAATTTGTCTTGCCTTAGCGGGGTTACTTACAGCATGTGGCGGTTCAGATAATGATCGTACAGAGGGTTCATCACCTGTTCCACCTACAGCTCCGGTCGGGACCGAAACTGGTGTACTGACAGATGGAATTATCTCAGGGGTAACATATATCACCAGCAGCGGTGCGGAAGGGGTTACTAATGAAAAAGGTGAATTTAAATTTAATGATGGAGAAAAGGTTAAATTCCTGATTGGTGACGTACAACTAGGTCAAGAAATTGAAGCGAAAGAACGTGTTACTCCGTTAGATTTAGCACAAACTGAAAATGCACGTACCAATCTGATGGTGCTTTTACAGTCTTTAGATACAGATAGTAATCATGACAATGGGATTAGCATCAGTACTGAAGCTGCTAATGCCCTTCTTAATAAAAGTTTAGATTTTTCTAAGGCCCCTACAGCATTTGCTACAGACGTGGTATCAACAGGCGTAGTTACCACAGAAAAATTGATTACACCTGAAAAAGCTGCAGAAAACTTCCAGTCAACTTTCTATAAAGATATTGCCGGTACTTGGGAAATTGGCCGTAATGCAAACAGCGCTGTTCTAATCCATATTTTAGAAGATGGCCGTTATGCCTTAGGTCAAGCAGAAGCTGCTGATGGTGATGGAACGCCTGGCATTGAAACTGGAGAGTTAAACTGGAATGCAACTACCAGTGTAATTTCACCGCGTATTATTCAAGACAGTAATGGTGAATGGGGACTCTCACATCCTGCAGGAGGCAAACCTTATACGTTAAACTATGATGGAACGACCTTAATTCTGACAGAACCGGGGATCAATACCGAATACCGTTTAAGCCGCGTCAAACAGTCTGCTAATGGTCTGGTAGGTGCTTGGAGATTTAGTGACACCCATTTATTTGCCTTCTTTGACACAAACTATTATTTCTTCCTGGACACTGAAGGCGGAGATGATTGTGGCTGGCCTGGAATTGAATATGGCAAATTTACTCTTTCAGGTAATACACTCACAACCACTGAAGTTTTATTCGATACCAATGAATGTGGCGGATTACAAGACAGTTCCGATGGCAGCAAGACCATTGCAAACGTCAATGTAACGGCTGAAACTCTGATCTTGCACCCACAAGGTGAAGGTCCTGTAACATTACAGCGCGTTAGATAATGAGCATAGCCTACCTAAAGAATTATCTTTAGGTAGGTTTAATTAATATGTTCAAAATGAATCGTACATCCCATCAATAAGTGCATCAGCTCAATTTGTGAAGTGCAGTCAGTTTTTTCATAAATATTCTTAAAATAAGTTCGTACTGAACTTAAAGTGATCCCACATTTTGTCGCAATTTCTTCTAATTTATAGCCATTGATTAAAAGCTCACACAAATCAAATTCACGTTTCGACAGTTGATATGCTTGCTGCAAATAAGCTCTAGATAATGAATAATGCCTGTTTTTGTCTGTCATAAATACGGCAATCTGATGCTGAGCTTCAGAAAATTGCTGCATCTTTTTTAATCTTTTAAAAGGCACAATAGTGAGCATCAATTGCTGTCCTTTAGAATCCTGCACAGCCAAGACCCCACCTATTTCACTCGACATACTGGTATCTTCCAGCAAAGCACTGGACAGCAATCTGTCCAGACGTTCCTGATCACCTACCAGTGTTTTTAGGCGGTTATGCATATCCATTTCCAGACATGTTGAAGCTTCAATCATGCTTTGTGCCAGTGGATTTGAATAAGACAGCTTGAGATCCTGATCCAACAAAATAATACCGATTTTTAAACAGTCTAATACGGTATATAAGCTGATATTGTCTTGTTGTACCAAACTGATTTGCCGATGAATCTGTAAAGAGCGACGCAAATGTATGCCGATCCGTTTGAGAAAATTCAGTTCAGCTGCTTCAAAACCTTGAGTGTGTGGAGCACGATGTAGTCCCATGACTGCCCAGCGATAGTTTCCTCTGTCCAGCAATACTCCCGCCATATACCCTATCCCTGTAGGCTTAAGGCATTTTTCATAAAAAATATACTGTTCTGTTCCAGGTTGATCCGCATAATGACGGCAGTCCTGATTAAGTGCCTCCCCCATATCAATTTCATTCCATAAAGGCATATGCAGCTTCATGTCAATGACCCGAATCCGTTCATCCTGATAAGCAGCCAGACTTTCTTCCGGGATATTGTAAGTATAAACAAAGTCATAGGCGGGATTGAATTGATCAAGACCGGTAAAAATTGCACTATGACTCTGGGTATATTGCACAATATCCTGAATGACCTCTAGCCATAAAGCAGGCAATAAAGCAGCATCATATATTTTCGCGATGATATTATTTTCCTGTTCTGCTTTCATGACCGCTCTTATTAATAATTATTTCTATCAAATCATAACCTTAAGGTTTATAAAATAAAACTAAAGAAAACCTATCGCTTATTTTGTATTTTAATTATCTTAGTTTCTCATCTACATATATTTAATCCGTTTCACTTAACGAATCAATTTTTAACAAGATCTCTCTGTATATTGATAGCTCATACTTTTAATGTAAATCCTAATACAGAAGAACAAGAGGATGATCTTCAATGAAAAAAATATTATGGCCTGCTTTATTGGTAGTAACAGTTACTAGTTTAAGTGCATGTTCTAAACAGAATGACCGCGATATGGCCAGTGCAGATACTCAATCTAATACCACAAATGCTCCTGTTACTACAGAGACTACAAATAGTCAAAGCAATATGAGTACTGAGATGAGCAGTAATGCCACTGCCAACTCAAACTGGGCAGGTGAATATGAAGGTGTTTTCCCGTGTGCTGACTGCGAAGGTATTAAAGTTGAACTAGATCTTAATCCTGACAAAACTTATGAATTGAGTGAGGAATATTTAGGTAAAACTGGAAATAATGAAACTGAAACCAAAGGTAGCTTCACTTTCGATCCTCAACAACCTTCTATTATCGTCCTAGATGGAAAAGCTGAAAACCGGAAGTTTTATGTAGGTGATAATTTCGTTGAAGCTCGTGATATAGAAACAGGTAAGGAAATACAGAGTAATCTGAATTATAAATTAGTTAAAAAATCACCTTAATCATTTTGTAACTTAATAAAAAATCCCCACAAAAGCGGGGATTTTTTATTTCAACTATGTTGAGGGTAAATTATTTACCGCCAAACACATATGAAACACCTACACGGCCACCAACTTCGTTACCGCCAGCGAAACCAAGAGCAGCACTTAGAGAAGTACGGCCATCAGCGAATACGCTTGCAACACCTAAAGCACCGGCAGTTTCACCTTCATAGTGACCTACACCACCGAATACTGCGAATTGACCAGCACCGATGTTAGGAATTTGTTGTTGAGCAGCTAAAGCAATTGCAACACCACGGTAAGCAGTTTGCTCTACGTCATCAATACGGCTGTTCAAACGAGCTGCTGTAGAATTGAATTGAGTTAAACGAGAATCAACTTCCACTAGAGCAGCATCAACTTTAGCATCAACAGCTTTAGAAGTTTCTTCTAAGTAGCCTTTCACAGAAGTTTTTGAACCAGTAGCAGCGTCAACAAAAGCGATGTCACCAGTGGTTTCAATACCAGCTGCAGTTACAGTTGTAAATTGATCTGCTTTACCAGTTTCAGTTTTAGCAACAGTTAAACCGTATACATTATTAGCATTTTGATCTGCACCAATAATACCAGTAGTTACTGATTGAGCAGTTTCGACACGGTTAGCATTAGCACCACCGATTGTATATTCTGTACCAGCTGCTAAAACACTACCTACATCAGCATTACCAACTGTAATAGTATTAGCATTGTCATAAGAAACTTTAGACTCGCCATATTTTACATTTTGAGCACCAACAAATGCTTGATTTGTTTTGATTTCAGTTTTTGAATCGCTAAAACCTGTTGCTGCACCAGCTCCAATTAGCGCCAAGTCACCAGCATCAGTAGTTTCAGTCAAAGATCCTTTTTCACCAACGTTATAGAATTTACCAGCAACTTCAATAACTTTAATATCTGTACCAGTACCGTAAGCTTTCACTTCTTGGTTTGGAGTTTCTACACCAGTAATTTTAGTTTCTGTTACCAGACCTTTATCAAGATCAACTACTACATTAGGATTAAGCGTATTTACTTCATGAACTAGACCTAAACCTTTTGAAGTAAGCGCTGAACCTGATACCACAGAAGAAACGAGGTTTTCATCTTGATCATAAGTATCAACCCCATCAACAACAGCTACACCAACACTATTTTCACTGATGTCACCAGCTGTAAATTCTTGATATTCTGATTTTTTAAGGTAGTCATATCCTGGTACAGTAATATCAGCTAAAATTTTCTCTTCAGTATCAGCTTCAGGCGCAGTAATTGTACCCTCAAGTGATGTTTTGCCGCCTTCATTAAAAACGATAGTGTCTTTCCATTTACCAGCATAGATTGTTTCTGCTGTATAACCACCAGAAATAGTTTCTTCTTCTTCTACACCGATTTCTTGAGAAGAGTCAACCAGACCACCACGTAATAGGTTACTGTATGCAGAAGCATCACCTTCAAACTTAACAAAACCTTCGCCAGTTAAAGTATACGCTACATCATTGATTTTGTAGATAACATCAGTAGCATCGATATCAGTAGTTTTACCATACTGGTAAACTGGTGTTTTACCTTTTACAGGTGTAACTTCTGCTGCTGTTACTGCTACAGCTGAAATAGAAAGAGCTACAGCTAAGAGAGTTTTCTGGAATTTCATATAAATTTCCTTCAATTTTTATAAAAAGACTGGCCTACCCTAGGATCATGTAAACCAGCAAAACTGTTACGAATGCGTGGTTAAAAGGGAATTACGCCATTCATACCCCACCGCCACCGCGGTCCTGAGGCAATAATATACAAAACATAACAAATTTATCAATCAAAATTTGATTTATTTTTTAAATATTAATTTATCTATTATGTTTAATATTAATTTATATGTATAACTTTATGTTTTTATTGCATATATAATTGGATTATAATCATCAACTAAAAGTTTATGTTGTTAGAATTATTTACTAATATTTGAATTAAGCTGAGCTAAATAAATTTGATTTAAGAAATAAAGAAAATTCATTACAAATAATTACAACAAGTTATCTTAAATAAAGTTGTTACAATTGAAATATTTTCGAAGTTTTCTTAAAATTAGGCTCTGAAACATTGTAGTATTTAAAATACTTTTTAAGGCTAGGCTTAAAAGTATAGGAATAGATAGAAGGAATTTATGAGCAGCCAAAAAGAAAAAAATCTATTTGCTGAACGGCTGAAAAGTGCTTTAACAAATGCAAGACATCCTATAAGTCCTACTTATTTATCAAAAGAATTTAATTATCGTTATGACGGTCCAGCTATTTCAGTACAGTCAGCAAATAACTGGTTGTTAGGAAAGGCAATTCCTAGCCAAGATAAATTGGCAATACTCGCAATTTGGCTTAATGTTTCCAACCAATGGTTAAGATTTGGAGACCATGATTTTAATCCTGCCCCTCAAGTTTCAGAACATGATACTGAAGATTTGGATTATTATTTAAAGTTTCGCTCTTTAAAAAATACCCAGAAAGATATTATTAAAAAGTTGATTGATGAATTTAATCAATTGTAATCTTTTGAGTGAAGTAAGCTAATAGCTTTCTATGTTCATATTCACTTTTCTTTAAACGATCTTCATACTCTCTTAATTTTCGGTATAAAGATTTTAATTCACATTTACTCACCAATACCAGTTCAGAATGATCCTCTGAACTTTTCCCCTCATTATTTATAACTGTACTGTTCATATAGCCGCATATCAATTATATTTTGATTAAATGATAAATCAAAACTTTACATAAACCAAGCCTAAAAATATTACAAAAGTAAACATTTTTCATTTATTTAAAAAAAATTGAATACTTCATCAATCATTTATGACTATAAGTCAACTTAAGTCTCAAATTCTACTATATTTTACACGAAAATCTCACTTTTATTTTATTTAAAATTAAAAAAATCCCCGCAAAAGCGGGGATTTTTTGAGCATATAATCGGGTAATGAATTACATCATACCGCCCATTCCACCCATGCCGCCCATATCAGGCATCGCTGGTTTTTCTTCTGGGATTTCAGTAATCATACATTCTGTTGTTAACATCAAGCCAGCAACAGAAGCTGCATGCTCAAGTGCAGAACGAGTTACTTTCGCAGGGTCAAGAATACCCATTTCCAGCATGTCGCCATATTCACCTGTCGCAGCGTTATAACCATAGTTACCTTCACCGTTCTTCACAGCATTGATCACTACAGATGGCTCATCACCAGCATTGGCTACGATTTGACGAAGTGGCGCTTCAATCGCACGACGAAGAATGTTGATACCTACGTTTTGGTCATCGTTAGCACCAGTCAGACCATCAAGTGCAGATGCAGCACGTACCAGTGCAACACCACCACCCGCAACAACACCTTCTTCAACCGCAGCACGAGTTGCGTGAAGCGCATCATCCACACGGTCTTTCTTCTCTTTCATTTCAACTTCAGTTGCAGCACCGATTTTAATCACTGCTACACCGCCTGCTAGTTTAGCAACGCGTTCTTGAAGTTTTTCTTTGTCATATTCAGAAGTAGATTCTTCGATTTGTGCACGGATTTGTTGTACACGTTCAGAAATCTGATTTGCATCACCAGCACCATCAACAATCACTGTATTTTCTTTAGATACAGTTACTTTGTGGGCAGTACCTAAGTGTTCTAGTGAAGTTTGATCTAACTGCATACCGATTTCTTCAGAAATTACAGTACCACCAGTCAGGATCGCGATATCTTGAAGCATTGCTTTACGACGGTCACCAAAACCAGGTGCTTTAACAGCACATACTTTGATAATGCCGCGCATGTTGTTTACTACAAGTGTAGCCAACGCTTCGCCTTCAACATCTTCAGCAATGATAAGAAGAGGCTTACCAGTTTTCGCAACCGCTTCCAAAACAGTGATCAATTCACGGATGTTGCTGATTTTTTTGTCAACCAATAGGATGTATGGGTTTTCAAGTTCAGCAGTCAACGTATCTTGTTTGTTTGCGAAGTACGGAGAGATATAACCGCGGTCAAACTGCATACCTTCTACAACATCAAGCGAATCTTCAAAGCCTGAACCTTCCTCAACAGTGATTACGCCTTCTTTGCCTACTTTTTCCATTGCTTGTGCAATCAGAGAACCAACAGTGGTGTCAGAGTTTGCAGAAATCGAACCGACTTGCTCAATCGCTTTAGAATCAGAAGCTGGTTTTGCAGTTTGTTTAATATTTTCAACAACAGTTTTCACTGCAAGGTCGATACCGCGTTTCAGATCCATTGGGTTCATACCCGCAGTTACTGACTTGATCCCTTCGTTCAGGATTGCTTGAGCCAATACAGTTGCAGTTGTTGTACCGTCACCTGCGATATCATTGGTTTTTGAAGAAACTTCACGAACCAGTTGCGCACCCATGTTTTCGAATTTGTCTTTCAGGGTAATTTCTTTCGCAACAGATACACCATCTTTAGTAATGTGCGGTGCACCGAAAGAACGGTCGATTACAACGTTACGGCCTTTAGGACCTAAAGTCACTTTCACCGCATCTGCAAGGATGTTCACACCAGCGATCATTTTTGAACGAGCTGAATCACCAAATTTTACGTCTTTAGCTGACATATTTGACTCCGAATATTGTTATATCTTTACAAAATCTGAATTGGAATGAGTAAAACGATCTGGCGCAGATTAAGCTTCTAATACTGCCAGAATGTCAGACTCTTTCATGATTAAAAGTTCTTCGCCGTTTACTTTTACAGTTGTACCTGCATAAGTACCGAACAATACTTTGTCGCCAACTTTTACGTCTAACGCGCGTACGCCATTGTCAGTGATTTGACCATTACCAACTGCAATGATTTCACCTTGTGCAGGTTTTTCAGCAGCAGAACCTGGAAGTAAGATGCCCCCAGCTGTTTTTGTTTCTTCTTCAACACGACGAATAACAACGCGGTCATGTAATGGACGAATGTTGCTCATAAATAACTCCATCAGACTAAGTCTTTTTTAGATCACCGATGACGACTTATTTATTCCATTGGTCATCATCAAAATTTTTTGATGTCCTTTTTATGGAGATGGAATAAAACGCTTCAAGGGCAAAAATGAAAAAAAATTGGTTTTTTTTTAATTTTTTGATGGATTGCGTATTTTTTGTCTATTTATTTATGGGATCAGGCTGTGGAACAAAGGTTTTTAACTGTTCATCAAAACAATATTGCGTAATTTTTCCTGTTTCATCAATTGCATTAAAGCTATTCGGCTGATTCTTATGGAGCCGATGTGACGCAGAAGTCCCTGCATGTACATCATAAACCGGATGATTTCCTCCCAATTCGAATATACGGTTCAAATCATAGACTGCGGTACGATGCAAATGCCCATGCAATACAGCAAACAGACCATGTTGCGACCAGGACTCCAATGCAATTTTGGCCATCAGGGGAATATCCTTAAACCCCCGCCTATTCTGAAATGGCACATAAAAAGGTTGATGACTGACAATAATCTTAATTTTGGAAGCAGGTGCCTGCTGTAGTTTCAGGTCAATCCTTTGAATCTGCTCAAGGGATAAATGGCCTTTGGTATGATATCGACGTCTAATCGAATTTACCCCGATCAGATAAAAATGTTCAGTTTCTAAAACAGGCTCGAGTTCACCGAAAAATAATTGATAACGGGTAAATGGAGTAAATAGCCGATTCCATAAATGATAAAGCGGAATGTCATGATTCCCTGGTATCACCAGATAAGGCGTATTCAACTGATCCAGAAACCGTTTACATGCAAAGAACTGCCCTAAACGTGCTCGCTGGGTGAGATCGCCGCTGACTACCACCGCTTCCAGTGCATGATCCCGACAAAATTGCTGGATGGCTTCCAAACATTCAGGTCTTTCTGTACCAAAATGTAGATCAGAGAGATGCAGAATCATGCGGCACCATTACACTTAAACTATTTTTTAAAACTGAAATATTTAACGGTGGTGTCATTTCTACCGTTTCTCCATCTATAGCTACCATTAATTTCTTACGTTTAGACTCAATTCGCACCTGATCTGCAGCAAAACTATAGACATCGGAGGCTTCATCAATTTTGCCCCGAATTAACTGATATACCAGCTTGAATAACGTCAGCTTGTCACTTTTAGAGACCACAACCCCAGCCACCTTCCCTTGCTCAGCAGCTTGGGCAATCCGCATTTTCATGTCTGCTAACTGTAGTGGATTATTGCCAAAGAAAATCAGTGGAGTTTTGACCGGATATTTCTTCTGATCTACCCAGATTTCCAGTTTTAATTCTTTACGGTCACGAATCAACACATCGAGTGCTGAGGTATAGGCATGTAAAGGGAAACGGCCAAATATGCGATTATAGTCTTCACGTTTTTTAATAAATAAGGGATATAAGCCCAGACTAGCATTGTTCAGGTAGATTTCCTGATTGATGCGTGCCACATGGATACGTTTGGTTTGACCCGTTGCAATGACTTGTGCGGCTTCAACCAAATCTAAGGGAATATCCAGCAATCTTGCCGCATAGTTAAAAGTACCTAGAGGCAATATTCCGACTGGAATATCAGTTTCAAGCAGGTGTTTGGCGACTGAATTGAGCGTTCCATCTCCTCCTGCTGCCACGACCACACCATGATCCGGCGATTGTTGATGCCGTTGCAGCACTTCAGCAATGACTTTTTTGAACTGTTCTGGATCGTTGATTTCAAAGGCTTTAGTCTCAAAATCATGCGCTGCAAAAATATCTAGTAATTGCTCATATTTTTCTTGTTGGTCGAATAGACGGAAACCAGAATTATGATTATAAATAATGGATAAGGGTTTAGATTGATTAGACATTTTTTACACAGATTGATGCACACCTATTGGCATTTTGTCCAATTCATAAACAATTAATAGTTGCTTTATGTAAAATTCGAATGGCGACCATTTATTTAATCAATAACAAATATAACTGAACAATTTTAATTAAACATTTGATTTAAATAAAAATAATTAAAATAAATACCACACATAAATTTAATAAATATATATTTAAGATTTTGAATTTATTTATATCTTATTGTTTTATATAAATTTAAACAGAAAATAGCATAATATTCCAAATAAAATCCAGCACTTCTTTAGTCTTATTTTTTTGATGATTTTATGCTTTAATACAGCCACTTTTTTTCATATTTCATCTGGCCAGTATTTTATTGACCAGATTGTACTTTGTACAAAATTTTGTACACATTTGAGATAGGCCTCACCATGACCCAAGTGAACGCACCAGAATTCGTTCGTCACCCTAAGCTTATTGCATGGGTGGAAGAAATTGCTAAATTAACAAAACCAGCAAAAATTGAATGGTGTGACGGTAGCGCAGAAGAATATCAACGTTATATCGACTTGATGATCGCTAACGGCACAATGCAAGCGCTTAACCAAGAGAAACATCCTGGTTCTTATCTTGCAAATTCTGATCCTTCTGACGTTGCTCGTGTTGAAGACCGTACTTTTATCTGTTCTGCAAATAAAGAAGATGCTGGCGCGACCAATAACTGGGAAGATCCAGCAGTTATGCGCGAAAAATTGAATGGTCTGTTTGATGGTTCAATGAAAGGTCGTACCCTGTATGTGGTTCCATTCTCTATGGGTCCATTGGGTTCACACATTGCGCACATCGGTATCGAATTAACTGACTCTCCTTATGTGGCAGTCAGTATGTCTAAAATGGCTCGTATGGGTAAAGCTGTTTATGACGTTCTAGGTACAGATGGCGAATTTGTTCCTTGCGTACACACTGTGGGTGCACCACTTGAAGAAGGTCAAAAAGATGTTGCTTGGCCTTGCAACAAAGAAAAATACATCGTGCACTACCCAGAAACTCGTGAAATCTGGTCATTTGGTTCTGGTTACGGCGGTAACGCATTGTTAGGTAAAAAATGCCTAGCTTTACGTATTGCATCTTATATGGGTCGTCAACAAGGCTGGTTAGCTGAACACATGCTAATCCTTGGCGTGACTAGCCCTAAAGGCGAAAAACACTACATCGCAGCTGCATTCCCATCTGCTTGTGGTAAAACAAACTTCGCAATGCTAATCCCACCAGCAGGTTACGAAGGCTGGAAAATTGAAACTGTAGGTGACGATATTGCCTGGATCAAACCAGGTGAAGATGGCCGCTTATATGCAATTAACCCTGAAGCTGGTTTCTTCGGTGTAGCTCCTGGTACAAATACCAAAACGAATCCGAACTGTATGGCAACGCTTCATAAAGACGTGATCTATACAAACGTTGCTGTAACTGACAACGGTGAAGTTTGGTGGGAAGGTCTGACTAAAGAAGCACCTGCGAATCTGACTAACTGGAAAGGCCAACCACACACTGGCGAAGAAAAAGCGGCTCATCCGAACGCTCGTTTCACAGTTTCTGCTGGTCAATGCCCTTCTATCGATGCGGATTGGGAAAATCCAGCAGGTGTTCCAATTTCTGCGTTCATCTTCGGTGGTCGCCGTGCAGACACAGTGCCTCTGATTTCAGAAGCATTTGACTGGGTTGATGGTGTTTATAAAGCTGCAACCATGGGTTCTGAAACAACTGCTGCTGCTGTTGGTCAACAAGGTATCGTTCGTCGCGACCCATTTGCGATGCTTCCATTTGCTGGCTACAACATGGCTGACTACTTCACTCACTGGTTAGAAATGGGTGAGAAAGTTGGCGAGAAAGCTGCTGCTGCTGGTAACAAGCTTCCTGGTATCTACAACGTGAACTGGTTCCGTCGTGATGCTGAAGGTAACTTCGTATGGCCTGGTTTCGGTCAAAACATGCGTGTTCTTGAGTGGATCATCGATCGTTGTGAAGGTCGTGCTGACGCTGTTGAAACTCCAATCGGCCGTGTACCTACTTACGAACAGCTAAACTGGACTGGTTCTGATTTCACTAAAGAACAATTTGACCTGGTAACTTCTCAAGACAAAGATCAATGGATCAAAGAACTTGAAAGCCACACTGAATTGTTCAACAAATTAGGTGATCGTCTGCCAGAAGCGTTGAAAAAACGCCAAGCTGAACTTCTTGAAGCGGTTAAATCTGCTTAATTGCTGATTTAATTTTAAAAAGGTCGCGTAAGCGGCCTTTTTTATTATCTTAAGATAAGGTTAAAGCCAATTTTTTAATCTATTTTACATCTAAATAAAAACTACCTTTACCATTCATTAATCCCCTTAAAGAACAGCATTTAACCAGTTAATCCAATATAAAAATCAAGCAATTACTCTAAACAAATGGTAAATTTATGTTTTATAAAAATATTTGAAAACTACATTATTTATTAAGACTAAAGTCCTATAAAAAGAGAAAACTTGGAGGCGTATAAGTATATGAAATCTCCTCACTTTCTCTCTCACTAAAACATAACTTTTTAGATTTTATAGCAATGAAAATTTAAAAAAGATGTGTTTTACAGCATTCCTTTGGAGCAATGTTGTGAATCAGCCACTTCCTGAAGCTGCTACACCGCAGCTTGATAGTAAAACACGGGTTAAATCTATTCTCGGTGGTTCTGCAGGTAACCTGGTCGAATGGTACGACTGGTATGTTTATGCAGCCTTTACCTTATATTTCGCTTCACAGTTCTTCCCTGATGGCGACAATACCGTCAAACTTCTTCAGGCTGCTGCTGTATTCGCACTTGGTTTCTTGATGCGTCCGATTGGCGCATGGATTATGGGAATTTACGCTGACCGCAAAGGTCGTAAAGCAGGTTTGACCCTATCCGTTTCTCTAATGTGTGTAGGTTCCTTGATTATTGCCTGTGCACCCACCTATGATTCAGTGGGCATGCTCGCCCCTGCGCTGCTGTTATTTGCTCGTTTATTACAAGGTTTGAGTGTAGGTGGTGAATACGGTTCAAGTGCCACTTACTTGACTGAAATGGCAGGTAAAAATCATCGTGGTTTCTACTCAAGCTTCCAGTATGTGACCCTGATCTCAGGTCAACTATTGGCACTCTGTGTCTTGATCTTCCTACAACGCACTTTGACTGAAGCACAACTCACTGAATGGGGCTGGCGTATTCCCTTCCTGATTGGTGCATTCTTAGCGATTGTGGTGTTCTGGATCCGTCGCGGTCTGGTAGAAACACAATCTTCAAAACAGGCTGTTGAACAGGCGAAAAAAGGTGGCCCTAAATCCGGTGCCTTAGCTTTATTCACTAAATATCCTAAACAGGCATTTACCGTGATCATGCTAACTGCAGGTGGTACTTTAGCTTTCAATACTTTCACTACTTATTTGCAGAAATATCTGGTGAACACCTCAGGATTTGAAAAAACCACAGCGACTGAAATCACGACTCTTGCGATCTTTGTATTCATGCTCTTGCAACCTGTGATTGGTGCACTTTCTGACAAGATCGGCCGTAAGCCAATCATGATTGCTTTTGGTGTGCTTGGTGTACTATTTACCATTCCTATCTTTAATGGCTTAGGCTCAACTACCAACCCAACTACAGCATTCATGCTGTGTATGAGTGGTATGGTGATTGTGACTGGTTACACAGCGATTAATGCCGTAGTGAAAGCTGAGCTATTCCCTGCCCATATCCGTGCCTTAGGCGTAGCTTTGCCTTATGCGATTGCCAATACACTATTTGGGGGTACAGCAGAACTGGTGGCTTTAAGCTTTAAAAATGCCGGCCATGAAAACTACTTCTTCTATTACATTACTTTTATGATTGGCCTGTCGCTGCTCACTTATGTCTTTATGAAAGACACTAAAAAGCACAGCATGATTACTGATGACTAAGTAACTGTATTGCTTTAGGAGCTTTCCGGATGGAAACATTCGGAAAGCTTTTTTATTGGAATTTTATGTTTACTGCCATTCCGCTATTTCGTTGCTATGGCATACTTGTCTGATAAAAATACGGGAAATCATCATGATGAAAAAAACAGTTTTTTTACTCGGCTTAACTATCGGCACTTTAGGCCTGACAGCATGTCAGACGGCACCTCAACAATTTAACGGTCAGACCGGTTATGAAATTCTGGAACGTTCAGAAAATACTGCGACCTTAAGCTATACATTAGCAGGACGACCAAGTCAGGATGAAAACAGGTTACAGGCTGCTTGTAGACAAGTTCTTGGAACCTCTAAAAACTATAATATCCAGATTATCAATAGTCAGGAAATAGTTAACCCAACTCCAGAACAGGTTCAGTATGGCCGTCAACTCGGGGATAGCCGCACCCAGATCAGCCTGAGTAATACACCTGATTTATATAACAGTGAAAATCCGGGTGCCCGAGAGGCATTAGAAGCTCGTCCTACCACTGTACGTGTGATTCGTTATACCTGCTCATAAAAACAGAGCATAAAAAAAGGGCATAATGCCCTTTTTCTTTTTCAATTCTTGGATGTTATTTAGTTCGATAGAAGCTGACATTGCGGAATTCTGGTGATTCATCCAGATCTGGCCAGGTGGTCGCACTGCGTTCATCCAGTTTAAGATATTGTGGATGACTAAAGTTTTTAACCCGGCTGTCTGCAACCCAGACCTCGGGTGCAAATTTCAGGAATTCATCCAGGAAGAAACGGTTACACTGATCATAAAGCACATCTGCCGCTAGCAGTATATCCACCTGTTCTGCTTTATAGAGATCATCCAGATATTCCAGCTCAACATCATTTAACTCAGCATTGGCACGACAGGCATTCAGACTGACCTGATCGATATCACAACAGATCACACGTTTGGCTCCTGCCATTTTCGCTGCAATAGCAACAACACCTGATCCTGCACCAAAATCTAGTACCACTTTGTCTTTGACATGATGCGGTTCAGCCAGCAACCACTGTGCCATGGCCAATCCTGATGCCCAGCAGAAGATCCAGTACGGCGTATCATTCCAGATACGACGAATCACTTCATCATCTAGTTTGTCTGTCGGAAAGACTGGTGGAATCAGCCAGAGTGAAATCGGTGTTTCTGGTAGCTGCTGTGCCATCAGTTCACAATTAGGAATAACTTGGTGTAAGGCTTGAAGTAAATGCTCAGGGGCTTTAGGAAATTGGAAAGTACAGCTCATGAAGAAAGCCTTGATGCGAAAATATCTTTATTGGAATTTATACATTAATCGGATACATGACCACGTCATTCGCAGCTGTTCGAGGCAGACTGAAATCTAATTCGTCCTGTTTTTGCGACACATCAACCACGCAAAAGAAATATGACGAGTTCTGCGAATGACAAATGGTTTTGGTTACTTTTGCCGAAACAAAAGTAACGAATGAGCTTCTTACATCTATAGTCACAACGATACAACTCCGCCGTAACTAATTAAAATTTCAATTAACCCAAAGCCTTCTCAGCAGCTTCTACAGTTTGACGAATCAGCGTAGTGATTGTCATAGGACCTACACCACCCGGAACTGGGGTATAAGCAGAAGCAACTTCTTCAATACCGACTAATTGAATATCACCCACACCACCGCCATCACGTGGGTGGAAACCAGCATCAACAACCACTGCACCTGGTTTAATCCAGTCTTTCTGGATCAGTTCAGCTTTACCCACCGCACCCACAATAATGTCAGCTTGTTTTACAAATTCTGGAAGGTTTTGAGTACGTGAATGGCAAATAGTCACTGTAGCATTCGCTTCAAGCAACATTGCTGCCATTGGTTTACCTAGAATCGCAGAACGACCAACCACTACCGCATGTTTACCTGCGATTTCAATATTGTTTTCTTTCAGGATAGTCATGATACCTGCAGGAGTAGCAGAACCATAAGCTGCTTCACCCATCGCCATACGACCATAGCCCAGACAAGTCACACCATCGACGTCTTTTTCAAGCGAGATAGCATCAAAACAAGCACGTTCATCAATTTGCGCAGGTACTGGGTGTTGTAAAAGAATACCGTGAACATCCGGATTTGCATTCAGTTTTTCAATTTCAGCCAGCAATTCTTCAGTAGTCGTTTCTTTTGGAAGCTCAACTTTTAGTGAATCCATACCAACACGGCGGCAAGCATTGCCTTTCATACGAACATAAGTTGCAGATGCGCCATCGTCACCCACTAAAATAGTCGCAAGAATTGGAGTACGACCTGATTTTGCTTTCAGCGCTTCTACGCGAGTTAACAAGTCAGCTTCAATTTGCTTCGCCAATGCACGACCGTCTAAAACTAATGCCACGGCACTTCTCCCAAGTGTTGATATGAATCAATTTTGCACATTCTACATGATAATTCTGAATATTTTCCGCCATATGCTGTTTTTATGCGCATACAAATGAATATCCTATTGTTTTTTTTTCAGAGCTTGATAATATACGCATCAACAAGACGCGGCGGGGTGGCAGAGTGGTCATGCAGCGGACTGCAACTCCGTGGACGCCGGTTCGATTCCGACCTCCGCCTCCAATCTTGTTAAAGCCCGAGTGGTGAAATCGGTAGACACAGGGGATTTAAAATCCCCCGCCCACAAAGCGTGCCAGTTCGAGTCTGGCCTCGGGCACCATTCTTCTACTACTGAAGATGGTGCAAATAAAGAACCCAGCTAAAGCTGGTTTTTTTATGCCTGTAATTTGCTAAATCTAATTCTCAATAGAATTCTATAAGCATTCGCCAACCTGCTCTGCTTTCAAAATATTATCCAGCAGAGCGTAAATAACCTTCCAGATCCTGTTCCAGTTTTTCCTGAAAATGAATCGGCTCAATGATCTTTACATACGGTAGCCAGTAACGTACCAGTGGCAATAACTGCATTTCATGACGAATCTGACAACTAATTAACAATTCTCCAGACTCTGATTCCTGTTCGATCTGCTGTTCCGGAAATAAACGGCGCTCTTTAAAAAATACCGTGACTTCAGGTTGCACCTTCATCAAAACCTGCTGTTTTTGCTGACCAAACCAGATGCTGTCTTCATCTGCCAGCATTTTCAGAACTTCAGGATCATGCTCAAAGCTTTCATTTTCAAAAACCAGTTTGACTTCCTGCAACTGACTTAAACGATAGGTTTTGAGCTCAGCTTCAGTGACACCGGCCAGATACCAGATGCCATGATGATGAATCAACCGGTATGGCTGGATGATCCGTGTTTGTTCGGAATATTGCAGCTCAATCTGCTGCCGTTTATAGATCGCCCCTGCAAGCAGCTTGAAATGCTCGGCAAACTGTTTGGCATCTTCAAAATAATAACCTTTTGCCGAAAATACCTGATTTGCCCGCTCATCCAGCAATTCACGAATAAAAGACATATCCAGTGCCGGATACAAGTCACTGATTCCAGACAACTGTGCAAAATTCTGGATATCCTGTAACTTGAAACGCCCTAAATATGAAGGCTCAAGATAATAGCGTTTGGTATTTTGATCCTGTATGAGCGGTAAATACGCATTCAGACGAACAAAATCACGCTCAATGGTACGGGTGCTGACCTGAAATTCTCGTGCCAGCTCCTGTACACTTAACTGATGCCCTATATTAAGTTTGGTTAAAATATTTGCCAAACGGTCTGCGAGGCGCTCATGCGTTGACGCATTGCCCTTCATAAATACCCTCTTCGTGCCGCTTGTGCAGCACAATGAATCATTTGCTTAGAATTTTTAAATTATGGGAAAATTATACAGCCAAATAAAAACAAGATTAGAGTTATTCACTTCAACTTAAGGCTAATAGGCAAGATGTTTTTTAAGATTTTTTACGACGTTTGTAGTGAGGTTTTGGTGCTGAGTGGCTCAGCCGTTCCATATAGCGTTCCAGATGCAACATGGCTTGATACAGCTTGTGTAAATCGGAACGAAGTAACTGATTACGGATAATCGCTTTATGCAAACGCTTCAATGCACGAAAGCCATGTTCATGCGTATAAGGGGCCGACACTATCTTCATAATATACTTCCTTTTAATACGTGACATTTCATCAAATACCAAACAATTTAGTCAGATTATATTTAAGCGCTAATTTACTCCTCAGTTTTGACAGGTTGTGTCGAATAATCGACACTTTTTACCGTTTTTTAAAATTTATACTCCTATTTCAAGCAATTAATTTAAATTATTTATCGTTTTTTATGCAAAATAAAAGCCAACAAAAGTTGGCTTTTAGTATTTCTATCACAAGAATAATTAGATGATTTCCACCACAATCTTACCGATATGTTCACCTGTATCCATCGCTGCATGCGCATCCTGAATCTGGTCAAACTTGAAGGTTTTATAGATCATCGGTAAACATTCACCTGTTGCCCAGAGTGGTGCCACATGCTCTTTCAGGCCCTGGGCAATTCCAGCTTTCTCAGCCGTATTGCGTGCCCGCATGGTGGAACCGGTAATGGTCAAACGTTTCATCATAATTTGACCCAATTTTACCTCCTTAGCCTTAGCACCGCCCAAGAATGCGATATACACCAGACGACCATCACGACGCAGCAGATTCAGGTTTTTCTCCAGGTACGGTGCACCTACCATATCCAAGATCACATCTACACCAGCATTATCCGTGGCTTCATTGATAACCTGCTCAAAGTTTTGGGTCTTGTAATTGATTCCTGTGGTCAGATGTGAAATCGCTTGGATTTTTTCATCACTACCTGCTGTCGCAAAGGTTTTGATGCCTAGAGATTTACATAGCATTAAGGCCGTGGTCCCAATCCCGCTGGTACCGCCATGAATCAGTACAGTCTCTCCTGCCTTAGCCTTACCCATCTGGAACACATTTGCCCATACAGTAAAGAAGGTTTCTGGAATCGCCGCAGCCTGTACAAAGCTCACGCCTTCAGGAATGTTTAAAGTCTGGCTCTCTGGCACAACGCAATATTCTGCATAACCACCACCATTGGTCAGGCCACAGACTTTGTCACCTACTTTAAACTGACTTACTTCACTTCCGACTGCAACCACTTCACCGGCAACTTCCAGACCTGGTACAGGTGTTACCCCTTTCGGAATTGGATACAAACCCTGACGCTGCAAGATATCCGGACGGTTAATCCCGAAAGCATGTACCTTAACCAGCACTTCGTCTGCTTTAGGTTCAGGGATGGCAACCGTTTCATAAGCGAGTTTCTCTACACCACCCGGTTCTGTAATGATGACTTGTTGCATGCTTTGTTGCGTCATGGATTCTTTCCCTAATATTCACGTTTCATATTTTTCGAACTTATTTGAACATAGAAATGCTATGGATTGAAGCAGCATGGACTTATGTATAATCAGCTGCCTATTTAGTAAATTGATATAAGACCACTGATGACAATAATTACAAAAGCGAAAACCGAGGATATCGACGCTATTCTTGAAATCTGGTTCCAGGCTTCTTTAAAGGCGCATGATTTTATTCCTGCTAGTTATTGGGAAAATCAGCTACTTCCAATGCGAGATGTATATTTACCCTTAGCAGAAAACTATGTCCTTAAAGAAAATCATACGGTACTTGGCTTTGTTTCGTTATTAAAATCGGAAAATATATTAGCTGCACTTTTCATTGATCCTGAGCAGCAAGGTGCTGGCTATGGTCGCCGTTTAGTTGACTTCTTAAAACAGCAATGTAATCAGCTGCATTTAAATGTCTATGCTGCAAATACATCAGCAGTTCATTTTTACCAAAAGCAGGGTTTTAAGGTGATCAATCAAGGAATCGATGAGAATACCGGTCAGGCTGAACTCACTATGAGCTGGTTTAAATCTTAATTTTGAAATGATGAGAGCAAATTCATGTCAGCAGTCATCCCCTACAATGAAGATAATTACAGTGACTTCGAATGGTTTGAAGGCTTTGCTGTGATCCGTTTCTATGCTGACTGGTGCAAGCCTTGTGTACAGAATTTTCCGGTTTTTGAGGAACTGGCAGCACAATATGCTGGGCATAACCCAGAAATTAAGTTCGGTAAAATCAATGTCGATCAATCACCAATTCTGACCTTACGCTATAATGTCTATGGCTTGCCTTCCACTCTAATCTTTAAAAATAGCCAGATTATTCATCGTATTGCGGGTGTGAAAAGCTTGTCTGAAATGAAATCTATTTTGTCTCAAGTTCTGAATAAGTCATCCGATTCCGACTGATTCGAATAAGCAATTTCTTATTTAGCAGATTGATCTGACATCTGCACAAACTGCATCAGAAATTTGCGTACCAGCGGCAATACAAGCAGAATCAGTGGAAATGCCACCAGCCATGACAGCCCCCAAGCATGTAACCATAGCGAGATAAACGCATCGCTCCAACCTTTATTCAGCAGCATATTAAAGCAGGAAATCGCACCGCTCATAATGCCGGAAAGGATTAAGGGCATTAACCAGTTCAGATGTTTTGAGTGAAATTTTGGGAGATTCTTTTTCATAAATGACCTTTAGAATACTTACTGTTCTTCACTTTGGGCTTTCACTGTCTGTTTTAAGGATTTCATAAACTGGGCAAATTGCGGCAGGAATTCCTTGAAGAGTGGCAACTCTTTATTTTCCAGCATGACTTCACTAAACAGTTTTAAGCCGATAACAAATGCTTTGGTACTTTCCTCATCTAGCAACTGACTGGCTTGAAGTTTTTCCAGTATTTTAAAGATGTCATCGTGATTACCCACCTGAAACTGTAGCGCTTCACTATAGGTTGATGGATTATCTTGAGCATCAGCCAGATGTTGAACAGTCACTTCATAGAGATGTTGTTTCATACCCTGCTCCTACAGTTGACGGATATTAATTGCAGCCTGTTCAATCTGGGCAGCAATATCACTGATCTGCTCTGGACGAAGTTCATTTTGCAGTTTGAATCGTAGTGAAGCTTTCAGGCTTTCCATTGAATTATGGATATCGATATAGCGCTCATCTTCTTGAATGCGGCGACGGGTTTCAAAACGGCTAAGAACTCTTTGTAGAGTTTCCTGATTATCTTTCAGATGCTCACGACCTTTGTCTGTAATGTGGTATTGCTTACGCTCATCAGCACTCATGATCACTTGGCTATATTGCTGTTCTTCAAGATAGCTAATTGTTGGGCAGATCGTACCTGTACTCGGTTTATAGTTCCCCCCGACCAAAGCAGCAACATCTTTGATAATGTCATAGCTGTACTTGGGTGCTTGGGCAATAAAATGCAGCACCAGTAGTTTCATTTCACCTGCTTCAAAGAGGCGTTTACGAGGTTTTGGAGAGTTTTTTCGCTCTTCTTTTAATGCAGAATCAGAAGTTCTAGACATACAAAAGATATATCTTAAATTTAATTAAGATATATCTTATCATAGATAATATTGAATTTATTTCAAGTGAAGCAATAAAAGTTAAATTTAAGAAGAAAAAATAGGCACGAAATACTTGTGAAAAAATCCTTCCTTATAAAGCCATTTTCTCAGTGGAGATTACAACAATTAACTAGGAACTTTTTTTATAGTTACTGTCTTATCTAAATGTATAAAAATAGATGATTTATAATCTTAGTCCCTCAACTTAAATTTTAACTTTTATATTCTCGCACCATCCGATCACTGACATCTTCCGGATAGCAAAACGGTGCATAACCACCAGCACGGTTATAAGCACTACGCTTGCCGCAACGACTACCATTACGCGCTGTATTGTATGGACAAGGACAATTTCCCGGATAGCTTTCAATCGACTGTTGAATAATCTTCTGTTTAATTGCTTCCGTACTTTGGCTGCTCTGCTTGGCTTCTGCTCCAAAAGCTACACATAGTCCAACTAGTAATAATAATTTTTTCATACATTCCCCCCATCTACGGAGCATTGTATAAAGCTACATATAAATTGAAAGATCACATTTTGAATAACCGAATGATTTTCAAACATTCAAAATTCAGGCAATAAAAAACCCGCCTTACAGCGGGTTTTTCTTAAAATCAGTCCAGTCTTATAGACGAACCAATTCCACAATTTTCTCAGCCAGTTCTTCAACTGCATCGGCTGTGTAAGTCACATCTGTACCTTCTGCAAGGTCAGTAATCACCACCACACCTGTTTCACGTACAAGTGCAACCTGTACATCAGTCAGACCCGCTTTAGCAATTGCAACTACACCTTGCTGAATCAACAGGCTTTCAAGTGCTTGAGCATTTTCCAGTGCTTTCGCAGTTACAGTGACCGCAGCAGGTTTTTGACCTAAACGTGCAGCACGTGCTTCGGCAGTCACAGGCTCGTTGTGTGCAGTCCATTCCACTGCAGCTTCAACCATACCCGCACCAACAGTCACGTTGCTTAGACGGTCGATGAAGATGAATGAACCTGTGTAACGGCTATCTTGATAACGGTCAAATACCACTGGCGCATCAAATTCGATAGTGACATCAGCAATTGCATTCAGATCCAGCTGCTCTACTTGTAGTTTTTCCAATGTATTGACATTGGTACGGTAGTTAATTTTCGCAACTTTCGCTGGAATAGTTTGAGTACCAAACTTCACATTATAAAGTTTGCCAACCACGAGCGGTTGATCGTTCATCCACACTACAGACGCACGTGCAGAACGTGAAATCAGTGGTTGTTCGCCAGCTTTTACCAACACGTTACCACGTGAAATATCGATCTCATCGTTCAGTGTTAACGTAACAGCTTGACCAGCTACAGCATGATCCAGATTGCCATCAAAAGTGACAATTTCTTTTACTGTTGATTTCTTGCCAGATGGCAGCGCAACAATTTCATCACCAACTTTCACTTCACCCAGTGCTATGGTACCGCAGAAACCACGGAAGTCGAGGTTAGGACGGTTGACATACTGAACTGGGAAACGGAATTCATCTTTGCTGGTATTACGTGTAATTTCAACGGTTTCCAAAGTTTCCATTAAGGTCTGACCTTGGTACCACGGCGTATTTGGTGATTTGTTTACAACGTTATCACCGTTCAACGCAGAAATTGGCGTGAACACAATATTTTCAGGTTTACGATCGCCCAACTGGTTCACGAACTCGTTGTATTCAGCCTGAATTTCATTGAAGCGTGCTTCAGAGAATTCAACCAGGTCCATTTTGTTCACTGCAACCACGATATTACGAATACCTAATAGGCTCGCAATAAATGAGTGACGACGTGTTTGAGTCTGAACACCGTAACGCGCATCGATCAGGATAATTGCAAGATCCGCAGTAGACGCACCAGTTGCCATGTTACGAGTGTACTGTTCGTGCCCTGGGGTGTCAGCAATGATGAACTTACGTTTTTCAGTAGAGAAATAACGGTAAGCTACGTCAATGGTAATACCTTGCTCACGTTCAGCTTGCAGACCATCGACAAGCAGTGCCAAGTCAGGAGCATCACCAGTAGTACCGACTTTTTTAGAGTCACGGGTAACCGCTTGCAGCTGATCTTCATAAATCAGTTTTGAATCATAAAGCAGACGGCCGATCAGGGTTGATTTACCATCATCCACGTTACCGCAAGTCAGGAAACGCAATAAGTCTTTATTTTCGTGCTGTTTCAAATAAGCCAAAATGTCTTGGCTAATAAGTTCTGATTGGTGAGACATCGCTCATAGCTCCACAAATACGTTGAAATCGTTTCTAATCTTCAAATCCACCTAAATCCTCCTTTACTAAAGGAGGACTTTCCTCCGCTTTTTTAAGCCCCTCTTTGGTAAAGAGGGTGAGCAGCACTGCTGCGCAAGGAGATTCTTAGGAGGAGATTTCTTAAGATTCTTAGAAGTAACCTTCCTGCTTTTTCTTTTCCATCGAACCTGCTTCGTCATGATCGATCATACGGCCTTGACGTTCAGATGTGGTCGCTAAAAGCATTTCCTGGATAATTTCCGGTAAAGTTGTTGCAGTTGATTCAACCGCACCCGTTAATGGGTAACAACCTAAAGTACGGAAACGAACCGATTTCATTTGTGGCACTTCGCCTGGATTCAGGCGCATACGCTCATCATCAACCATGATCAGTGTACCATTACGCTCAACGACTGGACGTTCAGCAGCTAAGTACAATGGAACAAGTTTGATATTTTCAAGGTAGATATATTGCCAGATGTCTAGCTCAGTCCAGTTAGACAATGGAAATACACGAATACTTTCGCCTTTGTTCACTTTACCGTTATAAAGATTCCAAAGTTCTGGACGCTGGTTTTTCGGATCCCAACGGTGTTTAGAGTCACGGAATGAATAAACACGTTCTTTGGCACGTGATTTTTCTTCGTCACGACGTGCACCACCGAAAGCAGCATCAAACTGATATTTATCCAGTGCCTGTTTCAGACCTTGGGTTTTCATAATGTCAGTATATTTAGAGCTACCATAGTCGAATGGGTTTACGCCCGCATCACGACCTTCTTTGTTCTGATGCACGATCAGATCAAAGCCATGTTCTTTGGCCATGTTATCACGGAACTTGATCATGTCTTTGAATTTCCAGCCGGTATCTACATGAAGTAGCGGGAATGGAAGTTTTGCAGGATAAAACGCTTTCAGTGCTAAATGCAGCATAACTGCTGAATCTTTACCGATTGAATAAAGCATAACCGGATTTTCAAACTCGGCAGCAACTTCGCGAATGATGTGAATACTCTCAGCTTCAAGCTGTTTAAGATGAGTAAGTCTTTCCTCATTTAATGACATGGACAACCTGCGTATTACACGTGTACTTATTACACTTTATAAAATTTATATTCATTATAGTGATTAACTTTTCATAACGATTGCTTGTTTTGTGATATTCATATATTAAAACGTCATATAAAAATTCACTAATATCAACTATCAGTTTTTATGAATCTGATAGCTTAGCTAAATAAAGACAATTGATTGTTTAGTCAAAGCACTCTGGAAGATTACTTTTAGCAATGAAATGATATATTAATCATCTAAACGGACAGTTCACATCGTGGTGAAAAAAAATTAGAGTAGGATTAGTTCTTCCAATTTATAAACTATGTATGCCTTATAACGAATTTGATTTAGATACTTTAAAATCCCGTCTGGAACAGGCAAAACTTGCCGGTTTTATTTACCAGCACCAGCAACATATTTTGGTTCTTCAGGAACCCTATACTGAAGATGGCAGTCCTTTAAACATTTATATCCAGCATGAATTGACCGCGGATCAGATTGGCATGCAGTTTGGCCTGCGTAAGCTGAACGGTCAATGGGAATACCTGCTCGGTATGACTTATAGCAACCAGCAGGCAGGTTACGAAATAGGTGCCGGCAATCTGAGAAGTGATCAAAAAGCTTTCAATCTGCTTTATGCTTTCTATAACTATCCTAAAGCCTTTTTCTTGGTGGCCCTTCCTTTGTCTGCAAATACTCAGGCATTGGAACAGGCTCTCGACGAACAACTATTTAATCAGCCTGAACTTAAATTTCTGGAGACTGCAGTAAAAACCAATCCAATGGGCGAACAGGTGCAATGGATCAAGAACTATATCCTGCAACAAGCCCTAGAAATGAAAGTCCGTATCCAGACCGCCATCCTTTAATTCTTTTATACATCTACCTAGGGACAGAAAAGCAAATGTACACAATTGCTTTTCTATTCTTGAGATAAAACCTCAGATTCGCCCACCTATAAAATAGTCGACATTTATTTGCAGCTAAGAAAAGCTCAACACATATTGTTAAATTTTGGATTTTATCAAGCTATCCCGATTGGGATTTTTGTTGTTTTTTGCTTACAATTTTATTAATAACTGTTATCTTTAACAGGGTCATAAAATTTCTATAAAACCATAATTAGAGACAGAAACTCATGTGGGAACTGTTCATTCATCCTTCCAACATTGTATTTAGTATCAGTTTAAGCCTGATGCTGATGTTTGCTGCCTTGGAATGTGTCTTGCTGATGCTGGGAGGTGGTTCCCAGAATATGTTCGAACAATTTCTGCCTGAAGAACCGCTTCATCCGGAAGTAGGTATTGATCAGCAGACCGGCCTGTTCAATAAAGTATTCGACTGGCTTTATCTGGGTCGCCTGCCTCTCTTTATCTGGCTCATTATTTTCCTGACCAGTTATGGTCTGAGCGGTTTATTGATCCAAGGCCTGTTCGAACGATTTACCAGTCAGCTTTTAAATGCATGGATTATTTCCCCTGCCTGTTTATTTTTATGCATGCCGATTGTACGTGGGCTGTCCGTGCTTGCTGCCAAAATTCTGCCTCAGGATGAAACCATCGCGATCTATAGCGATGAACTGATCGGACGAACCGCCACGATTATTCTGGGAGATGCCAAAGCTAACTCCCCTGCTCAGGCCAAAGTTCAGGATCAGCATGGTAAGACCCATTATGTGCTGGTCGAACCTGAACGCAATGAAATATTTAATCAAGGTCAGACAGTGGTTTTGACTCAAAAAACTAAAAATGGCTTTCAGGCTATTGAACTTTAATTAAACCAATTTCCTATAAAAATCAAGCTTGCCCAAAGAGACTTTATAACAATGCTAAATTTTGATTTATATAATGTTTTGATTATTGCGGGGATTATATTCGTTGGCCTAGTCACCTTCGGATTAATCATTGCGCGTTTATACCGTCGTTCCAGTAAAGAGATTTCCTTTGTACGTACCGGTTGGGGTGGTGAAAAAGTGATTCTAGGTGGTGGGGCTTTGGTGCTACCGGTGCTACATGAAATCATTCCCGTCAATATGAATACCCTACGGCTGGAAGTCCGTCGTGCCGATGATCAGGCGCTGATTACCCGTGATCGCATGCGTGTCGATGTAATGGCTGAATTCTATGTGCGCGTTAAGCCTACCGCCGATTCGATTGCAACCGCAGCACAAACTCTTGGTCAAAAGACCATGTCGCCAAACGAATTAAAGAATCTGGTAGAAGGAAAATTTGTCGATTCACTCCGTGCGGTGGCTGCTGAAATGGCCATGGAAGAATTACACGAAAAACGGGTCGACTTCGTACAAAAAGTACAGCAAGTGGTGTCTGAAGATCTGCACAAAAATGGTCTGGAACTGGAAACTGTTTCTTTAACTGGCTTAGATCAAACTGGCTTTAAATATTTCAATCCACAAAATGCTTTCGATGCTGAAGGTTTGACCAAACTCACTGAAACGATTGAAGATCGTCGCCGTAAGCGTAATCATATTGAACAGGATACAGATCTGGCCATTAAAGCCAAAAATCTGGAAGCTGAGCAAGCACGTCTACAAATTATCCGTGAAGAAGAATATGCCAAACTGCAACAGGAACGTGAAATTTCGATTCGCCGCGCTGAACAGTTAGCTGAAATTGCAGCTCAGGAAGCTGCAAAAAAACGTGAAGCGGAAGAAGCTCGCATTGCTGCTGAACGTGAAGTAGAACTGAAACGTATTCTGGCAGCTCGTGATGTTGAAAATGAAAACATTCAGAAAGCCCAGCTCATTCAAAAAGCTCAAGTTGAACAGAAGAAAACCATTGAGCTGGCTGAACAGGATCGTGCGATTGCGATTGCAGAAAAATCTCGTGCTGAATCTGAAGCCAAAGCTTTAGCTGATCAGGCACGTGCTCAAGCGGTTAAAGCGGAAGAAGAAGTCGTCACTGTCCGCCAGATCCAGCAAGCAGAACGTCAAAAAGCGGTTGAACTGGTTGCAGCGAAAGAACAAGCTGAGAAAGATGCAATTGCCATTACCGTTGCAGCAGAAGCTGGCAAACAGGCAGCAGCTGATGATGCAGAAGCGGTTCGTATTGCCGCTGAAGCTGAAGCTGAAAAAGTTCGCCTGAAAGCCAAAGGTGAAGCGGATGCCAAAGTCTTACTTGCTCAAGCGATGGAGAAACAGTATCAGGTCGATGCTGAAGGTACCCGCGCAGTGAATGAAGCAAATAATGTACTGTCATCTGAACAGGTGGAAATGCAAATCCGCCTAGCCATGCTGAAATACTTACCTGAAATCATTCGTGAAAGTGTTAAGCCGATGGAAAACATTGATGACATCAAGATTCTGCAAGTCAATGGCCTACATGGCACATATGCGGGTTCTTGCCAAGCAGATGCCCATCATGAAGGCGGCAATGTTGCCCTCTCCGATCAGGTGGTGAATAGTGCTTTGCGTTATCGTAGCCAAGCACCTTTGATTGATAGCCTGATGAATGAATTAGGCATTCAGGGTGGTGACATCAATGGGATGACTCAAAGCCTGAAAGCTAAAGCTGGTATAGATAACTAAATACTCAATTTTCGAATTATCATTTAGTTAGACTTTAATCTCCTTTTGCAGCAATTATAAAAAGCCCTCAATATTGAGGGCTTTTTATCAGCTTAATAAATTAAGCCAAACCTTTTTCTTTCAAAACCTCAAGCATGGTTGAACCCAACTCTGCAGGACTACGTGTATACGCCATTCCCGCGCGTTCAAAAGCTGCAAACTTCTCTTCAGCAGTTCCTTTACCGCCAGAAATGATGGCACCTGCGTGACCCATACGCTTACCTTTCGGCGCTGTTACACCAGCGATATAACCTACCACTGGCTTGGTCACATGCGACTGGATATACTCAGCCGCTTCTTCTTCCGCAGTACCGCCAATTTCACCAATCATGATAATGGCTTCAGTTTGCGGGTCTTCCTGGAACAGTTTCAAGCAATCAATCTGGTTCATGCCTGGAATCGGATCACCACCGATTCCGATACAGGTTGACTGTCCAAGACCTAATTTAGTGGTTTGTGCAACCGCTTCATAAGTCAAAGTACCTGAACGTGAGATAATGCCGATCTTACCTGGCTGATGAATATGACCCGGCATAATCCCGATCTTACACTCGCCTGGCGTAATGATACCGGGACAGTTTGGACCGATCAGACGCGTACCATTACCATTGGTTTCCAGATAACGTTTAGCTTTTAGCATATCCAGTGTTGGTACGCCTTCAGTAATCACCACAATCAGCTCAATACCTGAGTCAACAGCTTCTACAATAGAATCGAGGACAAAAGGTGCTGGCACATAAATCACAGAAGCATCAGCTTGGGTTTCTTGCATCGCTTCACGCATGGTATTAAATACTGGCAGATCCAGATGTGATTGACCACCTTTGCCCGGTGTTACCCCACCAACGACTTTAGTGCCATAGGCAATAGCCTGTTCAGAGTGAAATGTACCGTTCTTGCCTGTAAAGCCTTGGACTAAAACTTTGGTGTCTTTATTAATTAATACGCTCATTGTGATACTCCTTAAGCTTTTACTGCAGCAACAATTTTTTCTGCAGCATCGGCCAAGCCATTTGCAGAAATCAATTTCAAACCAGATTCATCCAGTAACTTGGCACCAAGCTCTGCATTGTTCCCTTCAAGGCGAACAACTACAGGCACAGTGACATTTACTTCCTGAACCGCTGCAATAATTGCCTCAGCAATCATGTCACAACGTACAATTCCACCAAAAATATTAATCAAGACACCTTGTACAGAAGAATCTGCCAAGATAATTTTAAATGCTTCGATGACACGCTCTTTGGTTGCACCACCACCTACATCCAGGAAGTTAGCTGGTTGACCACCATAAAGCTTGATAATGTCCATGGTTGCCATCGCAAGACCGGCACCATTGACCATACAACCAATATTACCCTCTAAAGCAACATAGTTCAGGTCAAATTCAGATGCTTTCAGCTCACGCTCATTTTCTTGTGATTTATCACGTAAAGCAGCAACTTCAGGCAGACGGTATAGCGCATTTGAATCAATACCGACTTTGGCATCGACACAGAGAATGTCACCATTTTCACGAACAGAGAGTGGGTTAATTTCAAATAAAGCAAAATCATTTTCGACAAAGGCTTGGTAAGCAGCTGTCATGACTTTAACAAATTGATTGATCTGGCTATCTTTTAACTTAAGTGCAAACGCCACTTCACGCGCCTGAAATGGCAATAATCCTACTAAAGGATCAACTTCGACTTTAATGATTTTTTCAGGATTTTCTTCTGCAACTTTTTCAATTTCGACACCACCTTCAGTGGATGCCATGAAAGTAATACGACGGCTAGAACGGTCTACCACTGCACCTAAATAGAGTTCACGCTCGACCGGATAAACATCTTCAGAAACCAAAATACTATTGACTGGTTGACCATTTGCATCGGTTTGATAGGTCACTAAACGTGAACCAATAATCTGATTGGCATATTCAGCTGCTTCTTCAGCCGACTTTACCACTTTTACCCCACCCGCTTTGCCACGACCACCTGCGTGAACCTGCGCTTTTAATACTGCAAACTTCCCACCAAGCTGCTCAAAAGCATGTACTGTTTCTTCAGCATTGGTAGCAAGAATACCTTCTTGTACAGGCATCCCATATTTTTTTAATAACGCTTTTGCTTGATACTCATGTAAATTCATTGATTAACCTTTTACTACTTATTTGACTTTGTTATTACACGTTTTCCCAATATTTCTTGGTTCACATCAATCAATATTGGTATTTTTGGATCTTAGATTTTACTTATCTTTATTTTTAGATGATTATTCATTCAAAAACAACCACCAAATGTAAAAAGAGCGGCCTGAGCCGCTCTTCGAAGAATTACTTACGCTTACGTTGGATCGCGTGGATCGCACGACCATCGACTGCAAGAGCAGCTTCATGTACGACTTCAGAGAATGTTGGGTGACCGAAAGTCATCAACTGTAGATCTTCAACTGAAGAGACAAACTCAAGTGCGATCATACCTTGGTGAACGATATCAGACGCAGCAGGTCCAATCACGTGCATACCAAGTAGACGATCAGTTTTTGCATCAGCAACAAACTTCACGAAACCGGCACCTTCACCAGCAGCCAAAGCACGACCATTTACAGCAAAACCGAATTGACCAGTTTTCACTTCATGACCTTTTTCTTTGGCTTGCTCTTCTGTTAAACCTACCCAAGCCGCTTCCGGGTGAGTGTAGATGACAGAAATGATAGTATCGTAGTTCACTTGAGCAGCATGACCGTGGATACGTTCAACAGCCATTACGCCTTCTTCCATTGCTTTATGTGCAAGCATTGGACCACGTACCAAGTCACCGATTGCGTATACGCCTTCAACAGAAGTTGCACACCAGTCGTTTACCTCAACCAGACCGCGCTCAGTCAGTTTGATACCTGAGTCTTCAGCCAATAGGCCTTCAGCATAAGCACGACGGCCTACACAAACGATCAGCTTATCGAAAGTCTGTTCTTTGTCTTCGCCGCCCTGGCTGTATTTAACAGTCACTTCACGACCGTTAACTTCAGTACCAGAAACTTTTGCACCAATGCGGATATCAAGACCTTGCTTGGTCAGCAGTTTTTGGTAGTCTTTTGCCAATGCTTTGTCAGCCATTGGCAAGAATGCGTCCATTGCTTCAAATACAACAACTTCCGCACCCAGACGACGCCATACTGAACCAAGTTCAAGACCGATTACACCAGCACCGATCACACCAAGACGTTTAGGCACTTCTGGGAATTCAAGCGCACCAGTTGAGTCTACGATCAGGTCTTGATCTACAGGAGCAACTGGAATATTGACTGGTACAGAACCAGATGCAAGGATGACATATTTAGGCTCTAAAACCTGAGTTTCGCCTTCATGCGGTACGAACTCAACTTTTTTACCAGCAAGTAATTTACCAGTACCTTGTAACCATTCTATGCCATTACCTTTAAGTAACTGCGCAACACCACCAGTCAATTGTTCAACGACTTTGTCTTTACGCGCAAGCATTTTAGACAAATCGAAAGCAACTTCACCCGTTGTAATACCGTGGTCATCTAAATGCTTAACAGTATCTTCATAACGGTGAGAAGAATCTAGAAGTGCTTTAGAAGGAATACAACCGACGTTTAAGCAAGTACCACCTAAAGAAGGTTTACCTTTATGAATACGTTTTTCGATACACGCAACTTTAAAACCAAGCTGTGCAGCACGAATTGCAGCTTCGTAGCCACCTGGGCCACCACCGATTACAACTAAATCGAATTGTTGAGACATTATTCTCTCCAAAAATGGGCCTAGAGGATCACCCTAAGCCCATGGATTTATTCTTTAGAATTAAAGATCAAGGATCAGACGAGCTGGTTCTTCTAACAATTCTTTGATTGTTACAAGGAAACCTACAGCTTCTTTACCATCGATTAGACGGTGGTCATAAGAAAGCGCTAGGTACATCATTGGCAAGATTTCAACCTGACCATTCACTGCCATAGGACGTTCCTGGATTTTATGCATACCCAGAATCGCAGTTTGTGGAGTGTTCAAGATTGGAGTTGAAAGCAATGAACCGAAAGTACCACCGTTGGTAATTGTGAAAGTACCACCAGTCATGTCTTCGATTGCAAGTTTACCTTCACGCGCTTTACCAGCGTATGCACGGATACCGTTTTCAACTTCAGCATAGTTCATGCGGTCTGTATCACGAAGTACAGGAACCACCAAACCACGGTCAGAAGAAACTGCTACACCGATGTCATAGTAACCATGGTAAACAATGTCGTCGCCATCGATAGACGCATTCACTGCTGGATAGCGTTTCAGTGCTTCAGTCGCAGCTTTAACGAAGAATGACATGAAGCCTAGACGCGCACCATGACGTTTTTCAAACGCTTCTTTGTACTGGTTACGCATTTCCATGATTGGTTTCATGTTAACTTCGTTGAACGTAGTCAACATTGCTGTTTCTTGAGTTGCAGCAAGCAGACGTTCAGCAACACGTTTACGCAGACGAGTCATTGGAACGCGTTTTTCAATACGTTCGCCAACCGCAACGCTTAACGGTGCAGCAGCAGGCGCTGCAGGTTTAGACTGATGGTTCGCAACATCTTCTTTAGTAATGCGACCGCCACGACCTGTACCAGATACGTCAGCAGCATTGATACCAGATTCAGTCAATGCTTTACGTACTGCTGGAGCTTGGTCTTGAACCTGTTGACGCTCAACGATCGGTGCATTACCCGCTTCAGTTTTTGCAGCAGCTTGCTCTACTGATGCTTCAGTTTCAGATTGAACTGCTTGAGTTTGAGTTGCGCCAGATACGGCACCCTCTTCAAACTGTGCAATCACTTCAGCAGAAAGCACTGTATCGCCTTCATTTTTAACGATTGATGCAATTGTACCGTCTGCAGGAGCAACAACTTCTAAAACAACTTTATCAGTTTCAATATCACAGATCACTTCATCACGTGATACTGCTTCACCTGGTTGTTTGTGCCAAGTTGCGATCGTACCGTCCGCAACTGACTCTGGAAATACCGGTGCTTTAATTTCGGTTGCCATTATTTAGAATCTCCTGGATTATTCAGCATCGATCGCTAGAGCGTCGTTAACGAGCTGAGCTTGTTGTTTTGCATGCAAGTATGGTGAACCACACGCCGGTGCAGCTGAAGCTTCACGGCCTGCATAACTAATACGGATTTGTTTGCCCGCTTTCATCACATCGTCATATAAACGAGGCGCGATGAACAACCAAGCACCTTGGTTTTTCGGTTCTTCTTGTGCCCAAACCAGTTCTTTCACGTTTGGATACTGAGCAAGAACTTCTGCAAGACGTGCTTCTGGGTACGGATACAATTGTTCAATACGTACAATTGCAGTGTTGTTCAATTCTTTTTCACGACGTTTTTCAACCAGATCGTAGTAAACCTTACCACCACACAATACCAGACGGGTTACGTCTGCTTTGCTGATGTTGTCTACTTCGTCGATCACAGTCTGGAATGTACCGTTAGCCAGTTCTTCCAGGTTAGACACCGCCAATTTGTGACGAAGCAATGATTTAGGTGACATGATGATCATTGGTTTACGGATCGGGCGGATTGCCTGACGACGTAACGCGTGGAAGATCTGTGCAGGTGTAGTTGGAGTCATCACTTGCATATTGTCTTCAGCACATAGCTGCAAGAAACGTTCCAGACGTGCAGATGAATGCTCAGGACCTTGGCCTTCGAAGCCGTGTGGCAGAAGCATAGTCAGACCACATACACGTTCCCATTTGGTTTCACCAGATGAGATGAACTGGTCGATCACCACCTGTGCACAGTTTGCAAAGTCACCGAACTGAGCTTCCCAGATGATCAGGCTCTTAGGAAGAGTCGTCGCATAACCATATTCAAATGCCAGTACTGCCATTTCAGACAATAAAGAGTCATAGATCGCAACACGCGGTTGGTTCTCTTTAATATGGCAAAGTGGAATATAAGTTGAGCCATCTACCTGGTTATGCAGTTTTGCATGACGGTGTGAGAATGTACCACGACCCACGTCTTCACCAGTTAAACGGACCAGATAACCATCATCTAGCAGTGATGCATAGGCTAGAGTTTCAGCAGCACCCCAGTTCAGCGGCATTTCACCAGTTTGCATTTTCAGACGGTCGTCAATTACTTTAGATACCTGACGCTGCATCACGAAGCCTTCTGGAAGCTCACGCATTTTGCGGCCAAGCTCTTTAAGACGTTCTAGATCGCAAGTAGTATCCCACTCGTCTGTGTATTCATGACCCAGGTACGGTGTCCAGTCTACAAACATTTTTTTGTTCGGTTCTAGAACCAGTGCATTGGCAACATGTTTACCTGCTTCAAGATCAGAACGGTATTGTTCAACCATTTGATCTGCAGTAGCACGATCAAGTACACCTTCTTGAACCAGTTTGTCAGCATAAAGCGTACGAGTGGTCGCTTTCTTGTTGATCACTTGGTACATCATTGGCTGAGTTGCAGCAGGCTCGTCCGCTTCGTTATGACCACGACGACGGTAACAGAACATGTCGATCACAACGTCTTTACGGAAAGTATGACGGAAATCGTGGGCAAGCTGAGCAACAAACAACACAGCTTCAGGATCATCACCATTTACATGGAAGATCGGCGCCTGAATCATTTTCGCGATATCAGTACAGTATTCTGTAGAACGCGCATCACGTGGATCAGAGGTTGTGAAACCAACCTGGTTGTTCACTACGATATGAACTGTACCACCTACTGTGTAACCACGAGTCTGTGACATCTGGAAGGTTTCTTGGTTTACGCCCTGACCTGCAAATGCAGCATCACCGTGAACAATGACTGGCAATACGTCATCACCGCCAATGTCTTTACGACGGACTTGACGTGCACGTACAGAACCTTCAACTACAGGTCCAACGATTTCAAGGTGAGATGGGTTAAATGCCAATGCCAAGTGAACTTCACCACCTGGAGTCATCACGTTAGAAGAGAAACCTTGGTGATACTTAACGTCACCAGAACCTTTCTTGTGTAGTGATTTGCCTTCGAACTCACCGAACAGGTCAGCCGGGTTTTTACCCATGATGTTAACCAGAAGGTTCAGACGACCACGGTGTGGCATACCGATTACGACTTCTTTACAGCCTACAGAACCGGCACGCTGGATCAATTCATTCACCATAGGAATGAAAGACTCACCACCTTCAACACCAAAACGTTTTGCACCCACGAATTTATTACCGAGGTATTTTTCCAGACCTTCAGCCGCAGTTAAACGTTCAAGAACATGTTTTTTCTGATCAGCACTCAGGCCATATTGACCACGTGCGCTTTCAAGACGTTGCTGGATCCAGCGTTTTTCTTTGGTATCCACGATGTGCATGTATTCAGCACCGATAGAGCTACAGTAAGTCGCTTCCATCGCTTGGACCATTTCGCCCAAAGTCGCTGCTTCCTTACCAATCGCAAGGTTACCGGTATTGAATATAGTGTCCAGATCAGACTGAGTTAAACCGTGCGCAGAAAGATCAAGATCTGGCACAACTTCGCGTTTAGCCAGACCTAATGGATCCAATTTTGCTTTTTGGTGGCCACGGTTACGGTACGCAGCAATCAGCTGTAAAACGCCAATTTGACGACGTTCATGCTCTGAACTTACTGTCGATTGGATAACAGGCTGAATACGGCTTGAATTGCGACCTAAAAGTAGGAATTGCTCACGTACATTACTGTGTGGTTGATCACCTTTTGGGAATTTATCGAAGTACGCTCTCCAGTCAGCACCCACTGAGTCTGGAGCAGTGAGGTACTGCTCATAAAGTTCTTCAATATACGCTGCACTATCAGCGGAAAGTTCAGTGTCAAGACGCAGAGCGTCAGCAACTTCTTGCATTTGTGGACCCATTTCCTATTGCAAAAACATTTTCAGGATGCTTTTTAAGCAAAACCCAGGATTAGTAATGTCAAATTGATAATTCAACATTAGTCCCCCATAAGGCATAAGCCATGAGGCGTTATCACCACACCAAGAAAATTCTTGATATGTTTAATGAACAATAACGCCCCTCAGCGGCATCATCACTCATTGAATACCCGATCGTGACCGAGCAATTTTTTGCAAATCGACTTAGAAAAAACAAAGATTTAAACTATATTTTTTCTAAAGCGACTTTGACTTACATTTATATACTATTCTCAACCTCTTCCGTGTTTAAAAAATGTACATCGGCCCACACATTTTTTAAATATAGTCTTGTGCTAAATGCTATCACGATCTCGACTAATCAATTGATTTTTTTGACGAGGAACGCATGTTTTTTAGTCAAATACTTCTATCAGAAATTACTCTAACATAGGGAGCTTTAAATGAAAAACACATTCAGCGTAGACCAAAGTCCTACATCTTTTTGATAAACAAAAAGAGAGTAAATCTTCCAATCCACTCCCTTTGCAACTTTGCGTTATATAATAACATTATTGAAAACCTTTTTCAGTCCAGAATTACATCTAAAAATCATAAATACCTCAAACAACATCATAATAGTGCATAAATCCGACCAAAATGTTCTGCAATGATTCATCACCCGATTTGATCATATGAGATACAGCACCAATAACAGCAGTTTTCACGACCACTGTTCGTTTATGGAGCCCTATAAAGCAAAAAGCACACCAAGTGGTGTGCTTTTTGAAAAACTGTTTATTGCAGTCTAAATTAGCCAGCCATATCTAGAAGCATGTTACGGATGTGACCGATTGCTTTAGTAGGGTTCAAGCCTTTAGGACATACAGATACACAGTTCATGATACCTTTACAACGGAACAGAGAGAACGGATCGTCAAGACGAGCCAGACGCTCTTGAGTACCTGTATCACGCGAATCGATGATGAAACGGTATGCATTCAATAATGCTGAAGGACCCAAGAACTTGTCTGGGTTCCACCAGAATGATGGGCATGAAGTTGAACAACATGCACAAAGAATACATTCATACAGACCATTCAAGTGTTCACGTTCTTCAGGAGACTGCAGACGCTCTTTAGGAGGTGCAGGCTGGTTGTTGATCAAGAACGGATGAATCTTGTTGTACTGGTCGTAGAACTGGTTCATGTCAACTACAAGGTCTTTGATTACTGGAAGACCAGGTAGTGGACGAATCGTGATTTCATTTGGTAAATCGTTCAGGTTCCAAAGACACGCCAAACCGTTTTTACCATTAATGTTCACACCATCAGAACCACAGATCCCTTCACGGCATGAACGACGGAATGTCAAAGATTCGTCCTGTACTTTTAATGCAAGAAGCGCATCAAGCAACATACGGTGCTTATCAGTCAGTTCAAGCTTAAAAGTTTGCATATACGGTGCTTTATCCTTATCAGGATCGTAGCGGTAGATATGAAATGTACGAGTACCTCTACTCATCTTTAATCTCCTGATTAGAATGTACGTGGTTTCGGTGGAATTGCATCAACCGAAAGTGGTTTGTAACGCACTGGCTTGTACTCAAGACGGTTATCAGCAGAGAACCACAAGGTGTGTTTCATCCACTCGTCGTCACGACGGCCATATGGATACTCTGGGTGATCTGGTGGTAATTCGAAATCTACCACAGTGTGAGCACCACGACATTCTTTACGTGCAGCAGCTGAAATCAAGGTCGCTTTAGCAACTTCATACAGGTTTTCAACTTCTAGAGCTTCAATACGTGCAGTATTGAATACTTTAGATTTGTCTTTCAAGTGAATGTTGCGAACACGCGGCTCAATTGCAAGAATTTGTTTTACACCTTCTTCAAGCAGCGCAGTTGTACGGAATACACCCGCGTGGTCTTGAACGATGTCACGGATTGCATCAGCAACTTCTTGAGCATTCTCACCAGTTGTTGATTCATCCAGCTTACGAACACGCTTAATTGTGTTTTCAAGCACAGTTGTAGGAAGCGGTTCATACTCATCACCGTGGTGTTTAGTCACGTAGTCGATGATGTGCTGGCCAGCAGCCTTACCAAATACAACCAAATCAAGCAGTGAGTTTGTACCTAAACGGTTTGCACCGTGTACAGATACACATGAACATTCACCGATCGCATAGAAGCCTTTCACTGGTTTCGTGAAGTTGCGACCTTCTTGGTTAGTAGAATAGGTATCAGTATTCTTGTCGTAGTTGGTTACTAGAGCTTCAGATTCTGGAGACTCAGGAACAACTACCTGACCATGAATATTTGTAGGAATACCACCCATTTGGTAATGGATTGTAGGTACTACAGGAATTGGCTCTTTAGTAATGTCAACGTTCGCGAATTTCTTACCAATCTCGAATACAGATGGCAGACGTTTCATGATGGTGTCAGCACCCAAGTGAGTCATATCAAGAAGGATATAATCACCTTTAGGACCACAACCACGACCTTCTTTGATTTCCTGGTCCATAGAACGTGATACGAAGTCACGAGGAGCCAAGTCTTTCAGAGTCGGTGCATAACGTTCCATGAACGGTTCGCCGTCTTTGTTACGAAGGATTGCACCTTCACCACGACAACCTTCAGTTAACAGTACGCCTGCGCCCGCAACACCTGTAGGGTGGAATTGCCAGAATTCCATATCTTGTAATGGAATGCCTGCACGAGCTGCCATACCAAGACCGTCACCGGTGTTGATATAAGCATTAGTAGATGCACGGTAAACACGACCAGCACCACCTGTAGCGAATAATGTAGCTTTCGCCTGGAATACAGCAATTTTACCAGTTTCCTGATCGATTGCTGTCACACCCAGTACATCACCAGCTTCGTTACGGATCAGGTCAAGCGCGATCCATTCAACGAAGAACTGAGTACCCATTTTCACGTTGCTTTGATAAAGCGTATGAAGAAGCGCGTGACCTGTACGGTCGGCTGCAGCACATGCACGTGGAACTGCTTTTTCACCGTAGTTTGCAGAGTGACCACCAAATGGACGTTGGTAAATCGTACCGTCTGCGTTACGGTCAAATGGCATACCTAAATGTTCTAATTCGTATACCACTTGCGGTGCTTCGCGAGTCATGAACTCGATCGCGTCTTGGTCACCTAACCAGTCAGAACCTTTAACTGTGTCGTAGAAGTGGTAGTGCCAGTTATCTTCTTGCATGTTACCAAGAGATGCACCGATACCACCCTGCGCTGCTACAGTGTGAGAACGTGTTGGGAATACTTTAGTCAGTACCGCAACTTTCAAACCTGCTTGAGCAAGTTGGTAAGAAGCGCGCATACCAGAACCACCACCACCAACGATAACTGCATCGAAAGTTTCGTGTGGAATATTTGTGTAATCTTCTTTAGGGGTTATAGCGCCCATGATTGTTTCCTATCAATTCGCCCAAAAAATCTGGATTGCCCAGATCGCATATGCAAATACAGCAATAATCACTGCTGAAGTCAGTACAAGGCGTAAACCTGATGCTGATGGACCCATTTGACGAGTAGTCACATAGTCAGTGAATACCTGCCACATACCGATCCATGCATGCGCAACAAGAGATAAGACTGCCAACAAAGACATGATCTTCATTGGAACTGTCATCATAAAGCCGTACCATTGCTCGTAGTTGAAGCCACCATTCAGTAGGATCCAACCAAACACCACAACGGTATAAACAGCTAGAACTACAGCACTGATGCGTTGGACAAACCAATCACGAGAACCTGAACCTGTTAAACCAGTAGCACTTTTCATTAGAGTACGATCCATACAAATGCTGCAACAATACCGATTGCAGACAAGATTAATGAAATAGTAGCTGCAGTACGACCGCTTTGCAGTTCTTCTGCAACGCCGATATCTGCAAGTAAGTGCTTAATACCAGTGAACAAATGATAAATTAAGCCGGCTACAAATACCCATACGATAAAGCGGACAAAGAAACCGTTAAAGATTTCCTGCACTTCAGCAAAACCTTCTGCTGAAGACAATGATTTATCCAACAGCCACAAAAGGACCGGTACGAGTAAAAATACGATGACACCTGAAAGACGGTGTAGAATTGATGCAATAGCCACGGGTGATTTTAAGTTTACTTCTAAAACTTGACCCATGGACAAATTGACAGGTCTGTTGCTTTTCACAGCGGGCATCCTGTAGTTAAAAACTCCATCCGGAGTTTGTTGGAATTAATTCGAAGGAAAGCTGGCATTATCAGGCAAATACATGCCTAAACATAAAACGACACTGAATTATAAAACGTGAACTATTAAAATACAAACAACTGTATTTGGCTTTTTGAACAAAAAACCTTTAAATAAGAATCATTAACAATAACTTTAAGTTCTCCTCCACTTACTTTATCTTCATATTCTCATTCTAGATATTTGTTTTTTAATAATTAACTTGATTAATTTAGTCTGTTATCTAGCCAAGCTTCGACTAAGTAGATTTAGACTAAAGATGAACAGCAAAAATATAATTTCGATCCTAAGTCCTTATTAATCCCAAGTAAAATCATAAGGATATATTTCACAAATAAATAATGACTATTTATATAAAGGCATCTCAATTTAGAATTTTTATACTAAAACCTACTTATCTCTTTATAGATCATAGTTTTTTTGATGTTTTTAGACATTTTATATTCAAAAAAACACTTATTTATTTTTGTTTAAGTTGTATTAAACAAAGTGAAGCAAATTTACGAGCTATTTTTTAGCCGATTAAACAGAGCCAAAAAGAAAATTTATTGCTTTTATTTATAATTCAAGTTTGAAGTAAAAACTTAAGGAAATCGATGTAAGTTACGAGATTTATATAATTTTAAGTTGCAGTCTTAGAATATTTTCTCAATTTCTCCTTTATTTTTTGCTAGGAAAAAACGCTTACAAATACGGCAAAGACTATATTTTTTTCTGCACCTTCTGTTCAATTTGACTTATTATAGAGGTTTGGTACTGTGATTTTATTAAACTTTTTATACCAAGATAAATGACTAAACCACTGTGAGAATGTCATTTTTCATCCATAAGTATAATTGACAAAATTTCAGTAGCCACTAATCTTATAGCAAATTTTTGATCCGTCCGTTTTGTGCATTAAAAGATTGATAGGCAACTCGGATATACATTCACCAGGACAGGAGATCTATTGAATGTCTGAAGCAACTGGCAAGAAAGCCGTTTTACAGCTTGATGGCAAAGAAATTGAATTACCAATTTACAGCGGCACATTGGGCCCAGATGTAATCGACGTTAAAGATGTGTTGGCTGCAGGTCACTTTACTTTTGATCCTGGTTTTATGGCAACAGCTGCATGCGAGTCTAAAATCACTTTCATCGATGGTAATAAAGGTGTTCTTTTACACCGTGGCTACCCAATTGACCAGTTAGCAACTAAAGCTGATTACCTAGAAACTTGCTACTTACTTCTTAATGGCGAGCTTCCAACAGCTGAGCAAAAAGAAGAATTCGACGCTAAAGTTCGTAACCACACTATGGTTCACGATCAAGTAAGCCGCTTCTATAACGGTTTCCGTCGTGATGCTCACCCTATGGCAATCATGGTTGGTGTTGTTGGTGCGTTGTCTGCGTTCTATCACAACAATCTGGACATCGAAGATGTTAACCATCGTGAAATCACTGCGATTCGTTTAATCGCTAAGATTCCTACTTTGGCAGCTTGGAGCTACAAATACACTGTTGGTCAACCATTCGTTTACCCACGTAACGATTTGACTTACGCTGAAAACTTCCTGTACATGATGTTTGCTACTCCAGCAGACCGTGACTACAAAGTAGATCCAATCCTTGCGAAAGCAATGGACCGTATCTTCACACTTCACGCTGACCACGAACAAAATGCTTCTACGTCTACAGTACGTTTAGCTGGTTCTACTGGCGCTAACCCATATGCATGTATCGCTGCTGGTATCTCTGCACTTTGGGGTCCTGCTCACGGTGGTGCGAACGAAGCTGTTCTTAAGATGCTTGATGAAATCGGCACTGTAGAAAACGTTGCTGGCTTCATGGAAAAAGTGAAAACTAAAGAAGTTAAACTCATGGGCTTCGGTCACCGTGTGTACAAAAACTTCGATCCACGTGCGAAAGTAATGAAAGAAACTTGTGACGAAGTTCTTGGTGCTCTTGGCATCAACGATCCACAGCTTGCTCTTGCTATGGAACTTGAACGTATCGCGCTTTCTGACGAATACTTCATCAAACGTAACCTTTACCCTAACGTAGACTTCTACTCAGGTATCATCCTTAAAGCGATTGGTATCCCAACAGAAATGTTTACTGTGATCTTCGCGCTTGCACGTACAGTTGGTTGGATCAGCCACTGGTTAGAAATGCACAGCGGTCCTTACAAGATCGGTCGTCCTCGTCAGCTTTACACTGGTGAAGTTCAACGCGACATCAACCGTTAATTCGGTTAGCGTTGAAAGACGTAAAAACCACCCTTCTGGGTGGTTTTTTTATGACTGACAAAAACCAACACAACCAAGATGTGAAAAACTTAAAATAGTAAACCTGAAGAATTTTCAATTTCTACAAATTTCTAGAAATTACTCTTATATCGTTAAGGATTGAGTTTTAATGCTGTTTTACCTGCTTCCCTTCATCCTGAGAATGATTCGTTTTGATCAGTTTAAAAGCCGGAACTTAACTTCAGGGGAAATCAAGCTTTGCCAGCAAGTCTTTGCTGACCGGATTGACTATTCAGCAGTCCGTGTCATGAATCACCCTTTCCTGCCTTGGCAATCCAAGCATGTGATTATGGCACCAAGTGGTTATATTCACGTCCGCAACCTGAATTATCGGGACGATTATTCTAAAGAAAGCCGTTCTTATCAGGCGCTTTTCATTCATGAAATGGCGCATATTTATCAATATCAGCAGAATATTAATGTGTTGTTTAAGGGCGCTTTTTTACAAGCCGCTTATTTTTTAAGTATGGGAAAATATAATCCTTACAAATATCAATTTAATCCCAACAAATCCTTTTTAGACTATAACATTGAACAACAGGGAGATATTGCACGCGATATTTTTCTAAAAAAAATTCCCAATATTATTTTAAAAAATCAGATAAGCAGATGATATTGAATACTTTTCACTCAAGTATTCTGTTGATTTCTATTTATGAAAAATAAACTTATTTAAATCCAATTGAGTATTTTTGTGCATTTATCAGAATAAAAAAGCACCATAATAAGTCATTTTTGACCATAACTTTGTGCATCTGTTTCAATTCTCCTGAAACAGCTCTAGCATCTGCCTCAAATTTCGATAAAATAAGCCAAGTATGATATTTTTAGCTCGCAAATCAAGATTTAATGATCATGCGGTCATGACTTTTTTAATTTTGGCCATTTGGCATTTTGTTCGTATCAAACTGCACTCAGCTGGATAATTAGAATTTTAAAAATCAGTGATTTAGTGTATTCACCTATAGGAATAGGACTTAATTGGAATGAAAAGTTTTAAAATTGCGATTGCTCAATTCTCTCCACATGTGGGCAATTTAGATGCAAATACGCAGACAATGATAGATTTGGCAAATCAGGCCAAAAAAGATAATGCTGATCTTATTATTTTCCCTGAACTTTCAACTTTAGGTTATCCGGCTGAAGATTTATTAATTCGTCCAAGTCTGGCTAAACGTACAAAACTGGCGTTTGAGAAACTGACTGAAGTAAAAGATATCGTCATGGTCTTCGGTTTTGTCAATCAGACTGAAGATGGTGAACGTTATAACTCAGCAGCCGTCATGAAAGATGGTGAAGTTTTAGGGGTTTATAATAAGCAGACTCTGCCAAACTATGGTGTATTTGATGAGAAACGCTATTTTGGTGAAGGACATCAGCATCTGGTCTTCGAATATCTGGGACACAAGTTTGGTGTTCTGATCTGTGAAGATGTCTGGTCATTATCTACGGTTCAACAGCTGGCTCAATTGAATATTGATACTGCAATGGTTCTGAATGCTTCTCCATATGAAGTCGGCAAACCGCAACACCGTATCGATACCATGGCTGCGCTGGTCAAACAGTTGAATATCAATCTGGTGTACTGTAACCAGGTAGGTGGCCAAGATGATCTAATCTTTGATGGTACCAGCTTTGTACTCAATAAATCAGGCGAAGTGGCTCTGCAAGCACCTAGCTTTGAAAAAGGCCTGTATATCGCTGAATATGATGCAGAAAAATTAGAGTTCAGCAAAGGTACGATTACTCCAGCCCTAGAAACTATGGCCGAGATTTATCAAAGTCTGGTGATGGCAACCCGTGATTATGTACAGCGTTCAGGTTTCCCAGGTGTAATTCTGGGTCTGTCTGGTGGTATTGACTCTGCCCTGACTCTTGCCATCGCAGCAGATGCGATTGGCCCTGACAAAGTTCAAGCAGTGATGATGCCTTATACCTATACTGCTCAGATCAGTGTAGAAGATGCCACTGAACAGGCAAAAACCATGGGTGTAACTTTCGGTATTGCCGAGATTAACCCGATTGTAAGTGGCTTCTTGCAAACCCTGTATCCATTCTTTGGCAATGCCCCTGTAGATGCCACTGAAGAAAACCTGCAAGCACGTGCACGCGGTACGCTATTAATGGCGCTGTCTAACAAGTTCGGCAATCTGGTTCTGGCAACCGGCAATAAATCTGAACTTGCCGTTGGCTACTGTACGCTATATGGCGATATGGTGGGCGGCTTCGCTGTATTAAAAGATGTTTATAAAACCATTGTGTTTGAACTGGCGAAATACCGTAACAGCATCGCAGAAACTCCTGTGATTCCTGAGCGTGTCATTACTCGCCCACCATCAGCAGAACTTCGTCCAGATCAGGTCGATCAGGATTCATTACCGGCTTATGAAGTACTTGATGCGATTCTTTATGCTTATATTGAAGAAGATCTGAGCCAGGATGACATCATTGCCAAAGGTTTTGAAGCTGAAGTCGTGAAAAAAGTGATTCGTCTGGTTGATATTAACGAATACAAACGTCGTCAGGGTGCGATTGGTCCACGTATCAGCTCGCGTTCTTATGGTCGTGAACGTCGCTATCCGGTCGTTAATGGTTGGAAAGCAGGTATCTAAGTTTTAACAAAACTAGATTAGCTATAATGCCCAAGTAAATGCTTGGGCATTTTTTTATCTTTAAGCAATAAATAGGGTTAAGAAATTAAAAGAAGATTCAAAAATTTAAACAGACAGATATTTAGAAGAACTTTCTCTTAATTTTTTATTGATATTTTTATGGCACAAAAAAAGAGACCAAGCTGAGAGCTTGGTCTTTAAAAATGGTGGCTATGACGGGACTTGAACCTGTGACCCCCGCATTATGAGTGCGGTGCTCTAACCAACTGAGCTACATAGCCGTAAACTGTGTGCGCATTATCGTAATTTCAGGTTGTATCGTCAAGCATTTTAAACCACAAATGTTCAGTCTTTATGCAAATTAATCATAAACTCTTAAACTTTGTACAAATCATGATTTAATTCGAAATCCCATAACAGAATCTACAAAAATTGGTACCAACTTTTAAAGCCAAATCTGAATCAAAGTCGTATCATATAATATTTAATTTTAAGAATAACTTGCTGAAGAAACAAAATAAAAAGTGAATCTAGGACCTTTTCCTATCGCTATAATACTTTTCCAAATATGGCCAATAGTATCTCTGGATTAAAGCAAAACTGAAGATGACGAAATTCAAAATATACCTAAGCCTGCTCCTATTGAGTTTTATAAGTTTAGCCAATGCAACTGTTATTCATCCAAGCAGCAGATTTTCAGGATGTGATGATGTGAAAAGTTTGGCTCAAGAAGTCATGCTCTTTAGACTGAAAGGTGCACCACAGAAATGGATGATTCAGCAAATAAAACAGCACTACGGTACAGCGAATGATCTCCATACTCTGATTGGTATAAAACTTACTGAAAAAGCGTTTAAATATGAAATACCCCAAGATCAGTCTGGACGTTCCGCCTTAATTAAAAACTTTGCAATTGATCACTATAATGAATGTGAGAAATCCATTACAGATCGTGCTCAATTTAAAAAAGAAAATAACGGTATTAACCCACCCTTGGAAAGGGAAGTTTTAGAACACTAAAATTATGCTGATAGAAGCTTACTATTAGAAATAGCAGTCTATCTTTATGCAGTTTGATAGATTTTTCATTATTAAAATCTCAATTTTAAACCTGTTCCTATAGTTTTATATAACAGGGATTTTTTGAATCTAAAATTACAGGTAATAACGCAGTATTAAAATCAGATGGCTTTTTTAAGTTAGTTCATTAATATTCTAAAATCATATTATTTTAATCTCAAAATATAAATATAAATCAAAAACTTATAAAATATACCAACCATTAAAAATTATTGCTTTGTTAAACATAATACTGAGGTATTTACTTGGTTTTATTTTTATAAAATACGCGTTATGATCAAAGTATAAACAACAATTCGTATACGATTTTAACGCGTCATATTTTTATAAAACTTATTTCCGATAAGGAGAATTCTAATGTCATTTGAACATATTTTAGTACCCGTTGACGGTTCAGAAACTTCCTACGCTGCAGTCGATAAAGCTGTCGAAATTGCCAAAGCATTTAACAGTAAAGTGACAGTGGTTCAGGTGCTGGCACTTGATCCCTATATCGCTGCTGAATACATTACAGCAGCTCAAACCAATGACCTGGTTGAACGTGCCCGTACTGCAATTCTGAAGACACTTGATGAAGCAAAAGCGAAATTTGCTGCGGCAGGTATTGATGCAGAGACCCAGCTACTCGAAGGTCAGGTGATTTATAGTGAAATTGTCAAAGCAGCAGAATCCTTGAATACTGATCTGATTGTGATTGGCTCACATGGCCGTACTGGCTTCAAGAAACTGTTCCTGGGTAGTGTTGCGCAAAGCATCTTGGGACAGGCCAATGTTCCTGTAATGGTTATCCGTAAATAATAAAAAAATCCCCACTTCAATCAAGTGGGGATTTCTCTTTCAGACAAATCCATCCCATTGATACTGCTTTAAGCTGACCCGATTTCCAGCACATAGAATTCCTTCTGCGCCTAACTTTTGCTGTTGAATATTATGTCCATATTCATCCAGTTTATTGAGACTGATCTTACCTTGAGCGTTCAGGACACGATGCCAAGGCAAATCGGTTTCTGTATCAAGCTGGCTTAAAACCCTACCTACCAGACGTGCATGTTTGGGCAAGCCAGCCAGCTTAGCGATCTGTCCATAGGTCGCTACTTTCGCATAAGGAATCTGGCTGACTACACCCAGAATCATTTGTGCCATTTCCTGGCTTGCACTTGATGTCATAGGCTTTCAATCTTGATAGAAAATTCTAACAATTAGAAATTCTCCGGATTTTCTAAACGTTTCACTTCCTGTACTTTATCAGGATGATGCACGGTTGCTACACCATCGGCATCTTTCTTATCAATCAGCATCTCAGGCTGGAAGATGGTGATGGTTTCATTTCCATTCGCATCCTCCCCCACAATATACTGAAAACCGCGCCGGTTCATCTTGTGGCACATCCGCTGATACCAGCCTTTAAAGCCTTGAGTTTCTTCATTCGGGTTGTAATAGAAGGCATTCATTACGGCTGGCAAACCTAGGCCACAAACCACCCCAGAAAGAAGTACCACAATGAAGGTATATCCAATCAGAATACTGCTATACGCTTCCAGTTGCGGAATATTGGCCACTGCCAGAATCAGGGCTAAGGAAATCCCGCCACGTACACCGCCCCAAGACAGAATGGTTAAACTGCCGTTATAACTTTTTTTACGCATTCTAGGGAATAATGCAAAAGACAGATGGTTGGCCAGGAAGCGTGCCAAATGCAGAATTATGAAAGCGACAATCCCGCCTAGAACCAGACTGGTGCTTAGATCAATAATGAACAGTTCCAGACCGATCAAGGTGAACAGGAAGGAATTGATAATCCCCTCTACCGTATGCCAGAAATGGTTTACATCACCGATGTCTGCATCAGCCAGAATTTCTTTCCATTTATTACCGACGATCAAGCCGCCTATTACACAGGCAATTGGTGCAGAAGCATGCGCCAGTAAAGCAACCAGATATGAACCACAAGCCAACAGTGCAGTAGTTAATATCAGTGATTCCATTTCATGCTTACCGCGCAGAATACGTAAAATCGCCAGACCAAAACCGATTCCGATCAAAACTGCCACGACAATTTCATAAAGCAATGTTTGCAGGACGGCGAGTACGGTAAAGTTTTCACCTTGCAGTACATTTAATAAGGTCATAAATAATGCAATACACATGGCATCATTAAACAGCGACTCACCTTCCAGCTTCACGATCAAATGATGGGGTGCGCGTACCGAACTGAGGACACCTTTAATCCCAATTGGATCCGTTGCTCCGAGCGCAGCACCTAGCAATAGTAGAACCAATATATCGACGTGGTTACCAATCAGAAACTGATAACCGTACAGCGCAATACCAAAGAAAACTGCACAGAAAACCAATGCCAGACTGGCCAGAATACCAATCGGCCGCCAGTGATTGCGTAAATCTGAAACCTTAAACTTCAATGCGGATGAAGTCAGAATGAAACAGATCACCCCATTAATCAGGAAGTCATAAAAATCGACATGGCGCACTGCTTTCTCAATATTATCAATATTGATGCTAAAAAATGGATTACCCTGTAACAGGCTGGCGCACCATTGCAGGATAAATACAAAAATAGCGGAAACAATCGGCACACCAATGGCCTGAGGAAAACTTAGAACACGTTTGTTGAACATGGTGGTGGCAATTGACAGAGCAAAGACCACCGTCAACAGTTGTAAAAAAAAGAAACTTCCCATTAGGTTTCCTAAGATTTGGCAATTTGCAGCCGTGAGCTGAAAGATTTACTTGAAATATAGATTTAAAAAAACAGTATATTTTAGCGGATCAAGTTTAGTCCCATTTTTTTTCGAATTAAGTTAAGTTTCTTTTCAATATTCACAACTGATGATTTAACATACAGTCTTAAAGCACTTTATTGCTCATCTCTCTTCTTTCTATTTAGAAATTTTCTCCTATGCATCAAACTGTCAAAACCATATTCCGTCTATGTCTCGCTGCTGTCATTTTTCTGGTCACACTCTCCTTGATGTTTACCTGTGTTGCCAAAGTTCAGGAAATTCTGAAAGCAGATCAATATTATCAGCAAGCCGTGAGCATTCCTTTAAAAAGCAGTGCCAAAGCACAATATGTACTGGTGTCTAATAATCAACGTCCAGACAACGCGCTGTTTATCCTGATTGCGGGAAATGGTTATGCAGCAAAAATCAGCTGTGAGCATTATGCGGCCCTATGTACTGATGACTATAATCAGTCACATACCCGGCAGATTCAAAATGTTAATTTAGTAAAAGTGAGAAATTATTTTTATATTGAAAATATTCAGTTCCAAGATAGTCGAACTGGTCAGATCACTAAACTTAGCTATTCCAAAAATGAATTGAAGCAATTTTATAATAAAGAGGTGGTTCCACTTGTTTGAACAACTAAAAGCGTATTTATAAGTGATATTCCGCTCTAGTTAAGCCACCTTGTTTTGTTGGGGTAGCTGATCATAGTAAAACTCATTTGGTGTCATTTTGTCTAG
>NZ_VPBW01000019.1:0-50070 GCF_013418535.1 Acinetobacter sp. YH12137
GGACCAGAGTGGACGAACCTCTGGTGTACCGGTTGTGACGCCAGTCGCATCGCCGGGTAGCTATGTTCGGAAGGGATAACCGCTGAAAGCATCTAAGCGGGAAGCCTACCTCAAGATAAGATTTCCCTAGGACTTTATGTCCTCTAAAGAGCCGTTGAAGACTACGACGTTGATAGGTTGGATGTGGAAGTGCAGTGATGTATGAAGCTGACCAATACTAATTGCTCGTGAGGCTTGACTATACAACACCCAAGCAGTTGTATATAAAGCATCAATTGATTTCATATTGATCTAACGATCAGACGAAGCCTTGATTTAGTTAAGCTAATCGAACAAATGAGAGTATAATTAAGCACTGCTTAGTTCTACTCGCAAGAACTCAGATACATCTGTTAATGCATTCTATTTGAAGAAAGCTAGGCAAACGAAGCGCAAGCAACGTAGATAAGACCATAGCGAGTAAGCATACCAGTTGTGCTGGCGACCATAGCAAGAGTGAACCACCTGATCCCTTCCCGAACTCAGAAGTGAAACCTCTTAGCGCTGATGGTAGTGTGGGGTCTCCCATGTGAGAGTAAGTCATCGCCAGCTCATTATTCCAAAAGCCCTCTGCTCACGCAGGGGGCTTTTTTTATGCGTGGGGTTTAAGAAAATTAATTATTCGATGGTTATTTAAACTGAATCATCACATAAAAGGCGAATTGAGAGGCGTATACTGAGCAGGTTCATGGAGCGGATATGTCCTCAAATTCATCTTCAAGCCATATCGCATATGGTTCATCTGCTTTTAAAGCTATTTTATTCTCCTTATTTCTGGCGGGTTTCGCGATTTTTTCATCGCTGTATTGTGTCCAACCGATGATGCCGATTCTGGCGGATTATTTTTATATCTCTCCAACACAAAGCAGTTTTCCACTTTCCTTCTCTACCATTGCCTTGGCTATTGGCTTGATCTTTACTGGTCTGATTTCAGACCGTTTTGGCCGTAAGCCGATAATGGTCTGGTCGTTATTTTCAGTTTCAGTCTTACTGTTACTCAGTGCTTTACTGCCAATCTGGTCGATATTTCTAGCCACACGAGTACTGATTGGTTTAACGGTCAGTGGTGTGGCAGCCGTGGCGATGACTTATATTGGAGAGGAAGTGGTAGAGCAGGATGTGGGCTTTGCCATGGGGCTGTATATTTCCGGAACTGCGATTGGGGGCATGAGCGGACGGTTGATCGCAGGGACATTGGTCGATTTTATTTCCTGGCAATCCGCGACTTTGATTATTGGATTGCTGAATCTATGTATCGCGGCAACTTTCTACTTTCTACTACCGAAGTCCAGGCATTTCAAAGCTTATCCAATTCAATTCAGCCGTTTTATCAGAGCATTTCAACAGAATCTGAGTGATCCTAAATTAAGAATTCTGTTTTTACAGGGCTTTATCCTGATGGGGGGATTTGTCTCGGTATTTAACTATCTGAGTTATCGTTTGATTCAAGCGCCATTTGAATTGTCTCATGTCTGGATTGGTCTGATTTCGATTACTTATCTGGCCGGAATTTATAGCTCGCCACGAGCCGCAGCTTGGAGCAGGAAGTTTGGACGTTATAGGGTACTTGCCGCCATGCTTTGTACCATGCTGTTTGGCTTAGCCTTAATGTTGATTAATAACTTGGCTTTAGTCTTTATTGGTTTGCTGATTTTTACCTTTTCCTTTTTTGCGGCTCATTCAACTGCCAGTAGCTGGGTATCGGTGCAATCCTTACAGTATCGTGCGGTAGGTTCGTCCCTTTATTTGTTCTGTTACTACCTGGGTTCAAGCTTACTTGGAAGTTCGAGTGGACTGGTCTGGGAAAATTCCGGATGGTTAGGACTAAGTGTATTTATCGCTATTATTTTAGGATTAGGCTTGCTGATGGCACAGCGGTTAAAACCTATAAATGATTCTTCAAAATCAGGATGAGTATATATTCCTGATTAAGGTCTTAAAGCTGTTTTTGTATAAATTATAATCAAGCAACCTGAGCCGAATTCATGCTAAAATACTCGGCTTTCATCTTTGATCACTTTTCTGATCTTCCATCTGCCAGCCGAGAATTGCTAGCCATGTCTACTGCTTATAACGCTCAGACTGCGCCTAAAGCGTTGTTTGATTACGACAAATATTGGGCGTCATGTTTTGAACCCGCGCCTTTTTTGCCGATGTCACGCGAGGAAATGGACCAACTCGGTTGGGACAGTTGTGACTTTATTTTTGTCTGCGGTGATGCCTATATTGACCACCCGTCATTTGTGACCGGGATCATTGGACGTGTGCTCGAAGCACAAGGTTTCCGCGTGGGGATTATTGCCCAGCCGGACTGGACTAATGTAGAAGCCTTCCGTGTACTCGGTAAGCCGAATATTGCCTGGGGCGTTTCTGCCGGTAATATGGACTCGATGATTAACCGTTATACGGCGGATCGTAAGATTCGTTCAGATGATGCTTATTCTCCAGATAACCAGCCGAATAAACGTCCAGACCGCGCAGCAACCGTCTATTGCCAACGTTGTCGTGAAGCTTTCCCGGATGTGCCGGTATTACTCGGTGGTATTGAAGGTTCATTACGTCGTATCGCACATTATGACTACTGGTCAGATAAAGTCCGTCGTTCGATCTTAATGGATTCTAAAGCGGACTTGTTGATGTACGGTAATGGCGAACGCTCGATCATTGAAATCATGCATCGCCTGGCTAAGGGTGAAAAGATTCATCAGATTACTGATGTTCGTGGTACCGCATTCATTATCAATAAACATAACCGTGCTGCGAAAGCCCAGTTTGTGGAAATCGCATCCAATGATGTCGATACCATTGGCCGTGTCGATCCGATCATCAACCCCTATGTGATGAGCGAAGATATTGATGGTTGTGAAATTGAAAAAGATAAAGGCAACAGCTTAAGCCAATACCAGAATTTCCAGAAAGAAGTCGTAGCCAATCCAATCGTGCGTGAAGGGGACAATTTAGATCCAGATACGCAAATTGTGCAGCTACAACCAGCTTCTAAAGCAATTAAACATAAATTACCACCACGTGAACTGGCAGTGATTCGTTTGCCTTCTTTTGAAGAAGTGGCGAATGATCCTGTGCTGTATGCGCATGCGAACCGTATTCTACATCTGGAAACCAATCCAGGGAACGCGCGTGCTTTGGTACAAAAACATGGTGAACGTGATGTGTGGATCAATCCACCACCGATTCCATTAACTACCGAAGAAATGGATTATGTGTTTGACCTGCCTTATGCACGTCTGCCACATCCGGTATATGGTAATGCACGCTTCCCGGCCTTCGACATGATCAAGTTCTCGGTGAACATCATGCGTGGCTGTTTCGGTGGCTGTACTTTCTGTTCGATCACCGAGCATGAAGGCCGTATCATCCAGAACCGTTCTGAAGAATCAATCCTGCGTGAAGTAGAAAAAATTCGTGATACTGCACCGGGCTTTACCGGCATTATCTCGGATTTAGGTGGCCCAACAGCCAACATGTACCGTTTGGCATGTAAAGATCCTGAGATTGAGAAGAATTGTCGTAAGCCCTCTTGTGTGTTCCCGGGTGTGTGTCAAAACCTGCATACCGACCATGCACCGTTGACTCAGTTATACCGTAAGGCACGTGCTTTACCGGGTATTAAAAAGATTCTAATTGGATCAGGTCTGCGTTATGACCTTGCTGTATTGAATCCGGAATATGTCAGAGAGCTGGTCACCCATCACGTGGGTGGTTATCTGAAGATTGCGCCGGAGCATACCGAAAAAGGTCCATTATCGAAGATGATGAAACCGGGCATCGGAACGTATGATCGCTTCAAACAGATGTTTGACCGTTTCAGTAAAGAAGCCGGTAAGGAACAGTATCTGATTCCTTATTTCATCGCGGCGCATCCGGGTACCACCGATTACGACATGATGAATTTGGCTATCTGGTTGAAAAAGAATGGCTTCCGTGCCGATCAGGTACAAACCTTCTATCCATCACCAATGGCCACTGCAACCACCATGTACTACACCGGTAAAAACCCGCTGGCGAAAGTCGCGCGTTATACTGAAGATGTGGACATCGTGAAAGGTGAGAAACGTCGTCGTCTGCATAAAGCCTTCTTGCGTTATCATGATCCAAACAACTGGCCTTTATTGCGTGAAGCTTTAAAGGAAATGGGGCGTCAGGATCTGATTGGTAACTCGAAACAGCATCTGATTCCAACCTATCAACCTGCTGGTACAGATGGGCAATACCAGTCTGCACGTAAGAAGAATTCGACTGTAGCGGGTGATTCACAGAAACGTACTGCTAACCCAGGTAATCGTGGTCAGGCTCAAAATAACCGTCCGAAAAAAGGCCAGATTCTGACCCAGCATACTGGTCTGCCACCGCGTGAAACGGGTGATGCGAAAAAGCCATTCGGCGGCCCTAAACCTAAAGCAAAATCAAAGCCAAAATCACGTGCTTGATTAAGCTGATAAAAAAGACACTTCGGGTGTCTTTTTTATGTTCAGACTTTATTGATGCGGCTTTCAGGTTCTCAATTAAAATGTAAAATATTTTATTTTTAGTCGATTTAAATTTTTGAAAAATGATATAAAAATAACACTTTGTCGGAATTGTCTTACAGTTCAACCGATTTATATTGCGATCTATCAGGAGACTATTTTACAGTCGCGTATAAGGATTTAACCCTAATTTCTATTGAAATAGTAAAAAGCGGTTTTTAAGTAACTGGCAATCAAGTTTTGCTAAGAATTGTATTGGTCTCTACACAGAATGGTAGCAGGGCAATTTTAAAAATAGTATGGGTTTATACTGGATAACAATAAAACAAGAATGATTATAAGAATGCAAGGATTGAGTCATGACCACCTATATGATTATAGGGAGTTTCTTGGTGTTCTGTGTCGTGCTCATGGCATGGAAGCAGCTAAGGAATAGCCCAAAACCACAAGACAGCGCCTTAAAACAGCGCGCTATTTTTAATCCAAATGAACAACTGACGTTTACACGCCTGAAAGAAGTATTGCCTGATTATATTGTACTGGCCCATGTTTCTTATGATGCACTACTTACCACCAAATTTGGTCGTACCCGGCACAAGTATCGTGATCTGATTGCAGATTTTGTGATTCTGGATCAGCAATATCAGATTGTTGCCATTGTAGCCGTCGATGATCCGGTGATTTTAAAACGTCCACAGCAGGCGCAATTTCAGGATGCCTTGTTGACTATGGCCGGTTATCGGGTCATTCGCTATGAAGATGTACCGGAATATTATCAGTTACGAGGAGATTTCCTGCGTGAGCAGGAGCATTCCAGTAAAGACCAGAGATTTACCGCTGTGAATGATCTCAAAAAATATCATCTCTATTCAGATCTGGAACGACGTAAAGTCAAAGCATTAAACTGATAGAACCTAAACGAAAAAAGTATGCCAAGTGCATACTTTTTTCTATTTTAGATGAGTAGCAATTAGGCCTGAATAGAAGTCTATTCAGGTTTGACGGCTACGACAGTCAGTTCCACTAACACGCGTGGATCATACAGTTTAGCTTCGACACAGGTGCGGGGTAGGGCTTGAATATCCGATACCCAGGCATCCCAGACTTCATTAAACGCTGCATAATCTTTTTCAATATCTTTGAGATAAATCGTCACAGACATGATCTGGCTTTTATCGGTACCGGCATCCGCCAGGAACTGGTCGATAATATCCAGTGTCTGCTGGGTTTGACCTTTGATATCTAGATCCAGGTCTGTCGCCAACTGACCGGCGAGATGAACCAGATTGCCGGCAATGGCGATCTCAGAAAAGCGTTGTGAAACATGCAAACGTTGAACAGACATCAGCTTAATCCTTGGTTTTTGGCATCAAGGCTGCGACTAATGCAGTCAATAGGCAGCCTATCGCAAGATAGATGGCTACATAATGCCATGAACCATCACCCCAAATCACTAAGGAGGCTGCAATCATTGGGGTAAAACCACCACCAATAATACTGGCGACCTGATAACCGACTCCGGCACCGCTATAGCGATATTCCGTACCAAATAGCGAGGTAAAAATCGGTTGATGCACGCTGACCACCATGTCATGCGCGACATTGGCCAGTAGAATGGCGCCAACAATAATCATCCAGGTATTTTGTGCATCCAGTGCCATAAAAAACGGAAAGGCAGACAGTGCACCGATCAGACCACCCCAGACGCACATGGTTTTATGCTGGATTTTATCCGATAGCCAGGCAAAGAAAGGAATACTGAAACAGCTGATCGCACCGACCATCAGGGTGATATTCAGGAAGAACTGTTTGTCCATGCCCAGATTATTGGTGGAATAGTTTAGGGCAAAGTTGGTGACCAGATACATGGTCAGCAGTTCGGTCAAACGTAAGGCAATAATATAAAAGAAAGCTTTAGGATGTTTGCTGATGGCCTGCAAGATTGGCAGTTTTTCTGGATGATGATCTGCCTTAATCACTTTCTCTACGAATTCTTGAGATTCATCCTGATCACGGCGAATCCACATCGCAATCCCGATCAGCACGATACTGGCAATAAACGGAATGCGCCAAGCCCATTCAGCAAAAGCCTCTTCACCCAGTGTGGCAATAATAACGGATACCGCACCCGTTGCCAGTACCAGACCTACGCCATAGCCGACCTGAACACCACTGCTATAAAAGGCTTTTTTGCCTTTAGGGGCATTTTCCACCGCCATCAGGGCAGCACCACCCCATTCACCACCGACTGCAAAGCCTTGAATGGCACGCAGGGTCACCAGTAAAACCGGTGCCCACCAGCCAATGGCTTCGAAATTAGGTAAAAAACCAATCCCGACGGTGGAAATCCCCATCAGGACCACAGTCAGAACCAGCATTTTCTTGCGGCCGAGCTTGTCGCCGAAATGACCAAATACCACACCGCCTAGAGGACGAAACAGGAAGCCTACCCCAAAGGTGGCTAAAGCCGCCAAGGTACCCATATTGGCACCAATGCTTGGGAAAAACTGGTCTTTAAAAATTAAGGCCGCAACAATGCCGTAAAGGAGAAAATCATACCAATCGACAACAGCACCAACAAAACTGGATAACGCCGCTTTACGCGCGCGTCGTTCTTGAATAACAGAAGAATTTACAGAGGACATGCAGGGAGGGATTCCATGAGATACATCAGAGTTGCCCTGTAATATTCGGATTTGATCGTCACGTCAATCACAGGACAGTATGCTGAAAGTAAAGGTGATTTTCAGCATCTCAGCACATACATGGATAATGCATTGCGCAGATAGAGTACTCCAAAAATTCAAAATGTAAAAACAAAGTTGCCGTATTTTTAAACTAACGTCTAATACTTGTACAAAATAGGCCTAAAGCAGCAGCAATTGCGTTTCTGTTTCACGTGCAGCGAGCTGATAGACGCCAAGCCCAATCAGCCGAAACTGCAGTTGAGGAGTAATATGCATCTCTTGAAGCAATAAGTGTAAAGCCTGCTCCAGTTCTTGCGGGCTACGCAGCAGCTGGCTGAAGCTTTTACTATGCTGCATGGTCTGAAAATTTTTCATTCTCAGTTTTACAGTAACCCCGCGGGCAGAGAGCTGTTTTTTTTCCAGACTCTGCCAGAGCTGGGCAATTAATGGCTGCCAGTAAGGCTGGCATTGCGGTAAATACAGATCATCATCGAAAGTCGTTTCCTTGGAAATCTGCTGGCGTTCCCGTTCAGCTTCGACTGGCCGATCATCAATGCCTTGAGCATAGAGAAACAGGCGCCGTCCATATTTGCCAAAATGCTGAATCAGGATCGCTTCTTCAATCTGCTGTAAATCTCCCAAGGTTTCCAGATTCAAACTTTTTAATTTTTCTTGGGTAACTTTGCCTACACCGGGAATTTTCTTCAGTGGAAGATCCTGAATAAAACGCTGCACCTGTGAAGGTTTGATGACACAGATTCCATTCGGCTTATGCCAGTCAGAGGCGATTTTAGCGAGAAATTTATTCGGCGCCACGCCAGCAGAAGCGGTTAGTCCAGTAGTTTGAAAAATATCTTCACGAATGCGCATTGCCACTTCAGTGGCACTTGGAATCTGCTGCAAATTTTCGGTGACATCCAGATAAGCTTCATCCAGAGACAACGGTTCGATGACCTTGGTATAAGTTTGAAATATTTGATGAATCTGACCAGAGACCTGACGGTATTTGGCAAAATCTGGTTCAATCACGATGACCTGAGGGCAGAGCTTACGTGCTTTAGTCATCGGCATGGCAGAGCGCAGTCCGAATTCGCGGGCCGGATAGGAGGCAGCCGCGACCACTGCCCGCGGATGATGCGAGGCAATCACCACAGGCAGAGCGTTCAGCTCCGGACGCTCACGCAGCTCGACTGAGGCGTAGAAGGCATCCATATCGATATGAATAATTTTGCGCATATCCAGTATCTTAAGTGGCTTTAGCTGGATTGGGAAGAGACCGGATTGACAAGTAAACAGGCTAAAGCATTATTCAAGACGAAGCATATCCTGCCTAAATAATTCAATATCCATTTCATGGTTGAATCAGGGAGAAATTGAGTTTATTTCTTGGCCGGAGGCTGGGACTGATCTGGGGTGGGAATACTGTTCTGCTGTAAAAATTTGATCCAGTCCTGCTCCGAGCCATAAAACACATTCAGGTCCACAGTACGGGCAATGCCGGGAATTTCACCCTGACTGGTATGCTGCCAGAAGGTCCATTTAGGCTGACCCTTTAAATCTGGCAAACCTTGGTACTCACGTACCCAGAGCGGTACGTCAGTAAACTCTCCCGCCAGCACGATGTTATAAAAAGATTTGGACACATAGAAGATCGGCTGCTTGCCATAATGGTGTTTTAAGGCATCATGCATGATCCGGATTTCCTTGAGCATCTGCTCTTTGGAATAGTGATTGATGCATTTGCTGTCATATTCCAGATCCATTACGGGTGGCAGGGCATCACTTTTACGCGGAACCGACTCTATAAAATTCTGAGCCTGAATGCTGCCATCACGGCAAAGCCGGTAAAAATGATAAGCACCGACCAGAAAGCCCTGTTCGCGGGCCTGCAGCCAGTATTCCTGAAACTTGGTATCTTTAAAATCACCACCTTCTGTGGATTTTAAATAGACAAATTTATATTTCTGTTTTGGTATTTTCTTCCAGTCTATTTCTTTCTGATGATGGGAAACATCAAAACCATGAATCGAATAATCTGCTGCATGCGCTGATGGCTGTTTGAAAACCAGCAGATAAAGCACAGTGGTTACCACAAGCGTAATCAGCAGCCCGACTGCAATCACTGAGTATTTTTTCCAGTTGCTAGAAGTAGGAGCTGCTTTCATGTGCACGGTGGCCTAATCTAGAGATATTCATATCGAGTTTATATTCTGCCCTAGACTGGCGTGTTTTTGGGGATATGCCAGAAAATATAGGCAGCAATAATGTTAATACAGCCTAGACAGAGCAGCGAAACGTGAAAGGCATTATCTAGCTGTTCTGGGCCGAAGTAGGCACTAAACATATTGACTAGCGTACCTGCCAGTGCCACCCCGATACTCATTGACAGCATCATGATCATCGACAGAAAACTGTTACCACTGCTGGCATCCTGCTGGCTTAAATCTTTTAAAGTCAGCGTATTCATTGAGACAAATTGCAGCGAATTCAGAATCCCGAACACAAAGAAATGTATAGCACGTAACCAAATTGGAGTCTCCGCCGTAGTCAAGGCAAAACTGGCGATACATAGACCGACCAGCAAGGTGTTGATCAACAAGACTCTACGATAACCAAAACGTTGAATGATTTTGCGGATAATCGGTTTAGATGCTAAAGAACCGAGTACCGTTGGAATCATCAGTAAACCGGTAATAAAAGGTTCGAAACCAAAAGCGACTTGCAACATTAAAGGCAATAAAAACGGAATCGAGTTGCCGCCGAGTCGGGCAAAGAAATTACCCAGAATGCCAATCGAATAGATCTTATTTTTAAATAATTTACTGCGAAAAAGCGCGTTCAGATGAGTATGCGAGTGGTAGGCGTAGATGAGTGAGGCAATCAGGCCACTTCCGACCAGACTTAAGCTCCACCATAGTGGATATTGTGGATTGGCAAAGTTTTCAATCCCTAGACACAAGCCGATCATTGCGATGACCAGTAGAATAAAACCGCCAAAATCAAAACGCTGTACCGTCGGTTCGGTAATATTGGGCATAGCTTTAAAGGTAATCAATGCACCCAGCAGACCAATCGGCAGATTGATCAGGAAAATCCAGTGCCAGGACAGGTATTCCACCATCCAGCCACCTAAGGTTGGACCGATTAAAGGACCCATTAGTCCGGCCAGACTCATCAGACTCATAGCGGATAGAAACTGGGTACGAGGAATAATTTTCAGCATGGCCAGTCGTCCGACTGGAAGCAGCAAAGCACCTCCAATGCCCTGAAATACCCGATAAACCAGTAGTTCATTCAGATTCTCAGACCAGGCACAGCCGAGTGAGGCCAGAGCAAAAATAATGATCGCTGCAAAATAGATATTCCGAACCCCAAAGCGATCTGCCAGCCAGCCACTTAAGGGAATGCAGGCTGCCACAGAAAGCACATAGGCCACCACCACACTATGCATCCGTAACGGATCTTCCTGCAGGTTACTGGCAATCGCAGGCAAGGCGGTATTGATAATCGTGGTATCCAGGCCTTGCATGAAAAAGCCAATCGATACCAGCAAGACCAGCAGTCTGAATTCAGGTTGTAGGGATTGATGCGTAGGAGTGACATTCATGGATTTAAAAAATCATCTATTTTGAATAGTTTAAAGAAATCTATGCAGCAGTGTGACTGAAATAAAAACGATTGTGAATAGGAGTCGTGTAGACAAAATGCTAATGAATTCACAGCCTGATTTCAGTTATTGAAGAGGAAAGGGTAAAAGATATATTTCTATACTGAGAACCTCTCAAATTGATACAGATTCATAAATACGTCATTTTTGGAACACTTCAAGCTTCTTTTTAAGGAGCAGGCTACAAAAAAATATGACGGAAATGTCATGAAAATGAAATAAAACCGTCATAATCTGGGGCAAACTTCCAGAACTGCTGTACTGGGAACTGTCTAGTAAAAGGTTTTGTACTTATGACCATCGAGATTCTGATGGTAGTTGGCTTCTGTCTGGCCGCCTATTCCATCGTGGGGAATGATGTTCCGCAAACATTAGGAACATTTATTTCATCGAACTCACATCGCCCATGGTGGGTACTCTGGATTTACATCAGTACTATTCTGGTTGTGGTGTTAATTTATGGCTGGTTTGCTTCTGGGGTAGGGGATGCCTCTTATGGACGTCTGGAAACCATTCCTTTCCCTGAAGATGGGGTCACCTGGCTATATGTGGTACCGCCTCTTTTACTGATCATTTTGACCAAATATGGCATTCCGGTCAGTACTACTTTCTTGGTGCTCACGATTTTCTCCCCGAGCAGTCTGGGTTCCATGCTGACCAAGTCAATGATGGGTTACGCCGTCGCTTTCTTTGTGGCGATTGTGATCTATCGTCTGGTCATGAAAAAACTCGCGGTCTATTTCAGTGAAACCCGTGATCAGCAACACTCCCCAATGTGGATGGCCTTGCAATGGCTATCTACGGCATTTCTGTGGAGCCAGTGGCTGATCCAGGATCTGGCTAATATCTTTGTTTATGTGCCGCGTCAGGTGCCGTTTGAGTTCCTGATCTTTGCAATTTCTGTCTTTGTCATCCTGCTGGGCATGATTCTTTACCAGCGTGGTGGAGCTATCCAGAATATTGTTGATACCAAGACCGGGGTGACGGATGTCCGTTCTGCTACGATTATCGACTTTATTTATGCATTGATTCTGCTGGTGTTCAAAGAGTGGAGTAACATCCCGATGAGTACCACTTGGGTATTCCTGGGGTTACTGGCCGGTCGTGAATTTGCGATTTCGATGCTGGTGACCGAAGTCAACAAGCACCGTACTTCACGGAATGTCAGCAAAGATGCCATGAAACTGATGTTTGGTCTAGCCATTAGTGTGTTTCTGGCGACGACTTTGCCTTGGTTCTATCACACGATTTCCGGTTAATGGCTTTGCATGTATAAATGAAAAAAGCGAGCATCAAGCTCGCTTTTTTATGGCTTTAAATCATTGCTATTTAAAGCAGACAAGAAAATTTAAACGACGAAACGTTGCGGAGCATCCAGATTCAGCAAGGTGGTATAAATCTGATCTGCATGTTCACAGATAATCAGTTTAGCCCGATGTTGGGGCGGCAAGAAGCCTTCCTGCACCGCAAGATCAAGCTGGGCAATCAGGGGATTATAAAAGCCATTGACGTTATACAGCATCATCGGTTTTTGATGCTGGTTCAGCTGACCCCAGGTCGCAATTTCCAGAATTTCTTCAAAGGTTCCCAATCCACCCGGCAAGGCGACAAAGGCACAGGCCCGGTCTGCCATCATGGCCTTACGCTGATGCATGCTGGTGACGATATGCAGTTCTGTGAGTTGAGGATGGGCAATCTCATAATCCAGCATAAATTCCGGAATCACGCCCACCGCTTCACCACCATGCTGAATCATGGTGTCTGCCACCTGGCCCATCAGACCAATACTGGCGCCGCCATAGACCAGACCAAAACCATGTTCGGCCAGACCTTGTGACAGTTGAATCGCTTTTTCCAGATAAATCGGTTTGTTGCCGGCACGAGAGCCACAATATAAAGCTACTAGCGGGCGTGTTGTTTTTGGGGAGTTATCATTAAAATAATCGGTCATTTCCATTACACTTTGCATTTATTTTTTTCACCTTATCATTTTTTTATCTACTTACTATAACTTAGTTAACAAATATGACAATTCCATGAGCAGACCTCATTTTAGGACAAAATCTTTCATTCAAATTCATCCATAATCCCGGATGAAAACAGGTGAATTTCATGCTGTTCTTGATATACTGAAAGTCTGTCTTACTACAATAGAACTCACATGGGTAGTCGAAGTTGGCGCTTTAATTCAGTAAAACGTCACATTATCAAGTCTTTAATTCAAGTCGGGTATCAACCTGTATCTCATCATGCAAATACTTGCTTTTCTCCTCGGTTAGAGGAGCAGATGCAATGATTTTTGAATGGATGTCAGATCCCTCTGCCTGGATTGGCTTACTCACACTGATTGTTCTTGAAATTGTACTCGGGATCGATAACCTGGTCTTTATTGCAATTCTGGCGGAAAAGCTTCCACCCGAACAGCGTAATGCAGCGCGTATTACCGGTCTGGGCTTGGCGCTGTTAATGCGACTGGTGTTGCTGGCATCGATTGCCTGGGTCGTAACGCTTACTGAACCGCTATTCCATATCTTTGAGCATCCATTTTCAGGACGCGACCTGATCTTATTATTCGGTGGTGTATTCCTGCTGTTTAAAGGCACTATGGAGCTGCATGAGCGTCTGGAAGCCAAACCTGTGACCAAGGAAGAAAATCCGGTTCAGGCGGTGTTCTGGATGGTGATTGTGCAGATCGTGGTACTGGACGCCGTGTTCTCGCTCGACAGCGTGATTACTGCGGTTGGTATGGTCAAAGATCTGTCTGTGATGATGATCGCGGTGATTATTGCGGTCGGTATCATGTTGTGGGCCTCTAAAGCCCTCATGGATTTCGTCAACAAGCACCCGACAGTAGTGATTCTCTGTCTGGGCTTCCTGATGATGATTGGTTTCTCGCTGGTGGTTGAAGGCTTCGGTTTCCATATTCCAAAAGGCTATCTGTATGCCGCGATTGGTTTCTCGGTGATTGTCGAGTTCATTAACCAGACCATGAAACGCAATCAGGAAAAAATGGTGACGACAACTGATATGCGTTACCGTACTGCGTCTGCCGTAATGCGTATGCTGGGCGGTAAACCGGCTCAGGACAATGATTCTTCTGAACCGGAAGATGTACTGGCGACTCGTGCCTTTGCTGATGAAGTCTTTGATGACGACGAAAGTGGAGTCTACCATAGCGTTATGGTGCAGGGCGTACTTGGCCTGTCAGAACGTCCGGTGAAATCGGTGATGACACCACGTCCTGAACTGGAATGGATTGATCTGGAAAATGATCATGCCAGTATCAAAGAGCAGTTATTGCATATGAGCCATTCACGCCTGATTGTGGCGCGTGGTGAACTGGACAATATTGCTGGGGTCGTGCTAACCCATAAAGTCCTGAATGAATACATCGAAACAGGTATTTTGGACTTCGAAAAACATCTGCGTGAACCTGTGATTGTGCATGAAAATGCTCAGGTCTTGATGGTGATGGATCAGCTACGTCAGGCACCGCTACAAATGGCACTGGTATTGAATGAATATGGTTCCATTGAAGGCGTGGCGACACCGATTGATGTGCTGGAAGCGATTGCCGGTGAATTCCCGGATGAAGACCAGCTAGAAGCAGCTGTAGAAAGCCTGGAAGATGGCAGCCTGATTCTGGATGGTTCAACTGATATTCGCCATGTGTCACTGCTTCTGGATCGTGATCTGGTCAATGAAACGGAAGAATATTCGACATTGTCGGGTTATATTCTGTTCCATCTGGGGCGCTTGCCAGAAAATGGCGAAAAGCTCGAAGCAGATGATTATATCTTTGAGGTGGTCACGATGGACGGCCACAAGATTGATAAGGTGCATATCATTGCCCCAGCGAACCGGAAAGATTAGTTCAGCGCCCGAAGGACGAAGCTAAAAGTTTGCTAAAATAGCCCGCACTGTCGGGCTATTTTTTATGGAATTGAGATGTCAGAAGCATGTCCATGTGGACGAGGTGAATACGCAAGCTGTTGCCAGCCACTACATCAGGGCCAGCAATTGGCTCAAAACGCCGAGCAATTAATGCGCTCGCGGTATAGTGCCTTTGCCAAGCATGAAATTGATTATATCCAGCAGACTACTGCCCGTGGACAGCAGCAGGCTTTGGACATGCCAGCCATTGCTGAATGGAGTAGAACCAATCAATGGCTGAAGTTGGAAATCGTGCAGGCCAATGAAAAGCTGGACAAGACCCATGCGCTGGTCGAGTTCAAAGCACATTATCACGATGGCAAGCAGGCCCAGATTCATCATGAAATTTCACATTTTGTAAAGTTCGAGAATCGCTGGTACTTTCTAGATCCAACGACAGATCAACAGTTTACAATGAAACAGCCGTGCATCTGTGGCTCCGGGAAAAAATTTAAGCAATGTTGTGCGCATTTTTTATAATTTTCACATAGATTTAGCTTAGAATAGCCGCCATCTCATAGCCTCAGGTGGAAGCAGGGCGATGTTACTGACCGTCATCTATATTATTGCAATTACCGCTGAAGCCATGACCGGAGCCTTGTCTGCCGGTCGGCGTAGTATGGACTGGTTTGGGGTCACGATTATTGCCTGTGTTACGGCGCTCGGTGGTGGTTCGGTACGTGATGTACTACTTGGCCATTATCCTTTGACCTGGGTCAAACACCCGGAATATCTGGTGCTGACTTGCTGTGCCGCCTTTGTCACCATCCTGATTGCCAAATGGATGCGCCATTTACGCAATATCTTCCTGGTACTGGATGCCTTGGGCCTGATTGGCTTTACCATCATTGGCTGCCAGATTGCGCTGGAAATGGGGCATGGTTTTGTAGTCAGTGCGGTCGCCGGGGTTCTGACCGGAGTATCGGGCGGTATTTTACGTGACATTTTATGTAATGATGTGCCTTTAGTCTTCCGCCGTGAACTGTATGCCAGTATTTCCTTTGTTGCAGTCATCTTCTATTGGCTCTGCAGCAATTTCGGTCTGTCACTCGAACTGACCATTATTTCCACCCTGATTTTTGGCTTTAGTTTGCGTTTGATTGCGATCTATTTCGGTCTGGAAATGCCGAAGTTTATCTATAAGGATGATGACGAACAGTCCGCTTCATCCAAAGACGAATCTTGATATGAATTATGGTAACTGCGGGAGGGAAAACTTCCCGCAGGCGTACGTATTCGTAGTATAAAAAAATAAAAAATCAAACCTCCTGTTGGGACAGCAGCACCTCCCGTTTCACCTGATCAGAGATTTTTGTTATGGATTTAGTTTCTCGGATACAGCGCTTGCCGATCGGCAAGTTCCACTACACTCTTTTATGGGTGATTGGTCTTGGCTGGATGTTTGATGCCATGGATACGGGATTGATTTCCTTTATTCTGGCGAAAATGGCTGAAGACTGGCAGATGACCGCTGACCAGAAAAGCTGGGTGGTTTCGATCGGTTTTATCGGTATGGCGATTGGAGCGATTTTCTCAGGTGGACTGGCAGATCGCTGGGGACGTAAAACGGTATTTGCCAGTACGCTGGTGATTTATAGTCTGGCGACTGCTGCCTGTGCCTTTGCGCCGAATCTGACCTGGTTACTGGTATTTCGTTTTATTGTCGGTCTGGGATTAGGGGGTCAGTTGCCGGTTGCGGTGACACTGGTCAGTGAATATATCCCGGCACGGGTACGTGGTCGTTTCATTGTGCTGCTGGAAAGTTTCTGGGGCTTGGGCTGGCTGGTGGCTGCACTGGTGTCACGTTTTGTGATTCCTGATTTTGGCTGGCAAGCTGCATTCATGATTGGCGGGATACCGGCACTGTATGCCATCGTAATCTGGAAACTGGTGCCTGAGTCGGTGCCGTATCTGATCAATCGTGGCCGGGTAGATGAAGCACAGGCTCTGGTTAAAAAGATTGAGCGCAAATGCGGCGTCGAAGTCATGGAAATCTTTGAAGTTAAACCCGTGGCTGCCAAGCAGAATATCTCGTTTACCCAGCTCTGGAGTGGTATTTTTGCCCGCCGAACCTTGATGCTGTGGCTGATCTGGTTTGGGATCGTTTTTTCCTACTATGGTATTTTTACCTGGTTACCAAGCCTTCTGGTCAAGGAAGGCTATACCATCGTGCAGTCTTTTGAATATGTCCTGGTTATGATTCTGGCGCAATTGCCGGGTTATATTGCGGCAGCATGGCTAGTCGAAAAACTCGGTCGTAAGGCGACTTTAGCTGGCTTTATCGGCATGTGTGCGATTTCAGCCTATTTCTTTGGTCAGTCCGGTAGTGTCACCGAGATCGTAATCTGGGGTTGTCTGATGTCCTTCTTTAATCTGGGGGCATGGGGCGTTCTTTATACCTATACACCAGAACAGTATCCAACTAATATCCGTGCTTTTGGTTCAGGCTGGGCGGGTGCAATTGGTCGTATTGGCGGGATTGCTGCACCCTTTGCCGTAACCCATTTGATGGGGATGCCAAATGGTTTCAGTTACGTCTTTACCATGTTTACTGCAGTATTAATCGCAGTAACTGTGGTCATTTTAGTCCTGGGTGAAGAGACCAAGGGCAAGACGCTAGAATCTATGGGTTTATAAGGTTGGTGATTTTTTAGTTGCTCAGCTGCTATAAAGTGGATATTTTTAGCCCATAAGACACGATTTGTCGCGCTGTGTAGTTTACTGCCCTTGTGCAGCACACAGCCGCGACTTAGCATAAGAAACATTGATACAAAAACGAATTTTAGGATTATAGGTTGTTATGACAAGCCTTGCGCATCATGCGACAGAAAACCGTTCCGTAGCCGAATTTACCGAACAAGCTTATTTAAATTATGCCATGTACGTGATTATGGATCGTGCATTGCCACATATCAGTGACGGTTTGAAACCGGTACAGCGCCGTATTGTCTATGCCATGAGTGAGCTGGGTCTGAAATGGACCAGTAAACCGAAAAAATCGGCGCGTACTGTCGGGGATGTACTGGGTAAATACCATCCACATGGTGACTCGGCCTGTTATGAAGCCATGGTCCTGATGGCACAACCATTCAGTTATCGCTATCCGTTTATTGAAGGACAGGGCAACTGGGGTTCACCTGATGATCCGAAGTCTTTCGCGGCGATGCGTTATACCGAAGCCAAACTGTCGCAATATAGTGAACTGCTTTTATCCGAGCTGGGACAGGGTACCTGTGACTGGCAGGATAACTTTGATGGTTCGATGAAAGAACCGATCAACTTGCCGGCACGTGTTCCCAATATCCTGTTAAATGGTACCACCGGGATTGCTGTGGGGATGGCGACCGATATTCCGCCTCACAACTTGCGCGAAGTGGTGAAAGGTACCATCGCCCTGATCCGTAATCCGAACCTGACCGATGCCAAAATGGCAGAATACATTCCGGGACCGGATTTACCGACCAAAGCGGAAATCATTACGCCACCATCAGAGCTGCTTAAAATCCAGACGACAGGTCGTGGCAGCTATCGCATGCGTGCGGTATACACTATTGATAAAAATGAAATTGTGATTACCGAATTGCCATATCAGGTATCCGGTTCAAAAATTATCAGTCAGATCGCGGACCAGATGCAGGCGAAAAAGCTGCCATTGGTCACTGATGTTCGTGATGAATCTGACCATGAAAATCCAACACGTTTAGTGGTGGTATTGCGTTCGAACCGTATTGATGCTGAAGCGGTAATGAGCCATCTGTTCGCGACTACAGATCTGGAATCCAGCTATCGTGTCAATATGAACATGATTGGCGCGGATGGCCGTCCACAGGTGAAATCGATTCGTCGTATTCTGCTGGAATGGATCGAAATCCGTAAAACTACAGTCACTCGCCGTCTGCAATATCATCTGAATAAGATCGAAAAACGCCTGCATATTCTCGGCGGTTTGATCATTGCCTACCTGAATATTGATGAAGTGATTCGGATTATTCGTGAGGAAGATCAGCCTAAACCAGTGTTGATGGAACGTTTTGGTATTGATGAGATTCAGGCCGAAGCCATTTTAGAACTCAAGCTACGTCATCTGGCCAAGCTTGAAGAAATGGAACTGCGCCGCGAACAGGAAGAGCTGGAAGCTAAAGCTGCCGTGATTCGTGAACAGCTGGCGAATCCTGAGTCTTTAAAAACTTTGATCATCAATGAACTAAAAGAAGATGCCAAGAAATTTGGGGATGATCGTCGTTCTCCAATCGTGCAACGTGCCGAAGCCGCTGCTATTGATGAAACTGAAATGCTGCCAGCGGATCCTGTAACGGTAGTATTGTCTGAAGCGGGCTGGATTCGCTGTGCTAAAGGGCATGAAGTGGATGCTGAAAATCTGAATTTCCGTGCGGGCGATCAGTATCTCAGTCATGCCCAAGGTAAGTCTAATCAACGCGTCTATGTATTAGATGATAGTGGCCGTAGCTATGGCTTGCCAATCAATAGCCTGCCATCGGCACGAGGACTCGGTGAACCGTTGAGTTCAAAACTTTCTCCGGCAAGTGGAGTTGGTTTCAAGCAGGTATTGGTGGCTGAAGATGATGCAGAAATCCTGGCAGTCAGCAGCAAAGGTTATGGATTTAAAACCCAAGCCAAGCAGTTGGATACCAATGCCAAAGCTGGTAAGGCTTTCCTGAATCTATCTGAAGGTGCACAGGTCATGAACCTGCAACCGCTGGAAGATGCAACTCATGTTGCACTACTCAGTTCAGCTGGTCGTCTGCTGATTGTTGATCTGTCGGAATTACCTGTATTGAATAAAGGTAAAGGTAATAAATTGATACAACTTGAAGATAAAGATCAAATTTTATCCATGACAATATTAAAACTTGATGAAATAATTCAAGTGCTTGCAGGACAGCAACAATTAAAACTTAAAGGGGATGACCTGCAAAAATATATTGGGAAACGAGGCTCTAAAGGAACCCTGTTACCACGTGGATATCAAAAAGCAAATAAACTGTTGATTCAAAGATAATACTAGCATCCATGAATCGAAATACGTTATATATGAGTAACGATTCGACAAATGGATGCAATGTTGCACATATACAAGTCTAAAAAATGACGTGCAGCATTGAAAAAAACAGTTGAACTACTAAGGATTATGATTGGAGAGATTGGCATTATGGAAAAAATTTGGTTCGCTGAATACCAAAAAACAGGGATTCCAGAAACTGTAGAATTACCAGCAGAAAATACGTCTCTGGTTGATATTTTTGAACGCAATTTCCAAAAATTTGGCTCACGTGATGCCTTTATCTTTATGGATAAGACTTTAACGTTCAATGAGTTGGAAGAAGCTAGTCGTAAATTCGCAGCATATTTACAAAGTTTGGGTCTGGCAAAAGGCACACGTGTTGCCGTAATGATGCCAAACGTTCTTCAGTATCCGGTCGTAGCATTGGGGGTGTTCCGCGCTGGTTTAGTACTGGTGAATGTAAATCCACTGTATACATCACGTGAGCTTGAGCATCAGTTAAAAGATTCTGGTGCTGAAGTTCTCGTCATTATTGAGAACTTTGCCAGCGTTTATCAGTCAATTATTGGCAAAACGCCTGTGAAGCACGTCGTGGTTGCTTCTGTGGGTGACATGCTGGGTGCTTTAAAAGGTACTTTGGTGAACTTTGTATTGCGTTCAGTACGTAAGCAGATTCCGGCATGGGATATTCCAGGCCACATCAAGTTCAATGCAGCCCTGAATAAAGTTAACCCAAGCAACTATAAACGCCCTGAATTGACTTTAAGTGATACTGCTGTACTTCAGTACACAGGTGGTACTACTGGTGTTTCTAAAGGTGCTGAACTGACCCATCGTAACTTGGTTGCTAACCTGTTGCAGTGTGACGGTATCTTCCAGAGCAAATTCGGTGCGCAAGATGGCCAGCCAGATGACCGTATTTTCTGTGCTTTACCGCTTTATCACATCTTTGCTTTCATGGTCTGTGCACTTTACGGCATGTATAAAGGTCAGGCGAACGTTCTGATTCCTAACCCGCGTGACCTGCCTGCGGTGATGAAAGAATTACGTAAATACCAGCCAACATTCTTCCCTGCTGTGAACACGCTGTTTAATGCGCTTGTAAACAACGAAGAGTTCAAGCAACTGGATCATAGCCGTTTAAAAATGGCGATGGGCGGTGGTATGGCGGTTCTGCCTTCTACTGCAGAAGCCTGGAAGAAAATTACTGGCACTAACATCATTGAAGGTTATGGCCTGTCTGAAACTTCTCCAGTAGCAACTGCGAACCCACCGGCATCTGAAGCATTTAGCGGTACGATTGGTATTCCGTTACCTTTGACTGAAGTTGCAATTCTGGATGATGACGGTAATGAAGTTGCACTCGGTGAGCAGGGTGAAATCTCAATCCGTGGTCCACAGGTGATGAAAGGCTATTGGAACCGTCCGGATGAAACCGATAAAGTGATGGTAAATGGCTTCTTCCGTACCGGTGATATCGGTGTAATGGATTCACGTGGTTATATCAAAATCGTTGACCGTAAGAAAGACATGATTCTGGTCTCTGGCTTCAACGTTTATCCTTCTGAAATTGAAGAAGTTGTTGCGAAACATCCAAAAGTTCTGGAAGTGGCTGCAATTGGTGTACCAGATGAAAAATCAGGTGAAGTGCCAAAACTGTTCGTTGTGAAGAAAGATCCTTCATTGACGACTGAAGAAGTTCTGGCATTTGCGAAAGAAAATCTGACCGGTTATAAACGTCCACGTTATGTTGAATTTATGGATGAATTACCGAAATCTAACGTAGGCAAAATCCTGCGCAAAGACCTACGTAAGACTGCATAAATCTTGCAATAAAAAAGCGCCTAAGGGCGCTTTTTTTAATTCTCTTTTTTCATTAGCCAGCGGTCGAAGTAAGGACGTCCTACACCGATCACACCCAAAAAAATAAACATGGTACCAAACTGGCGGTTAAATCCTCTCAAATTAAAACTGCCATAACTGAGAATATTATCTATCAAGCAATAAATGATGATTGCGACCACCCAGTGCCAGATCGGCATGCGTTTGATGCCCACGGCATAGAAGGCAATCCATAAGATGGCAAAGGTAAAGAGGGGAGACCAGATATTCATATTGGCACAAATGACCGCTATCAGAAATGCCACAATCGGCAATACGATTTTTAATACGCGATCCACTTGACGTTGATGCTGGCGCTGTTTCTCGAGGACATCGAACATTTCATTTTGATCAGGGCTGACCATAGTGAATCCTTAATCATTTATAAAAACACTCTATTTAACAAAATTTATTCACGAAACGCCATGCTATGATAGACATAAAAATTCTCAAGAGAAAAATCAGATGCATAGCATTAGTGGGGTTATCTATCTCATTTTGGCAGCTTGTCTTTTACCCTATGTTTTTACCTTGATTGCGAAAAAATCGGCAGGGTTTCGTGCAAAAGACAATCAGAATCCGCGGGCATTTTTAGAAAAGTCTACAGGCTTGGCCAGTCGTGCCAATGCCGCCCAGCAAAATAGCTTTGAAAGCTTACCGCTCTTTATCGCCTCGATTCTGATGGCAGAATATATGGTCGTGTCGCAAAGTCTGGTGATGACCTTTGGGATTGCCTATCTGGTTTTTCGGGTCATCTATGGGATCTGTTATCTGGCGAACTGGTCGACCTTACGTTCAATTGTCTGGCTGTTATCCTTATTATGTCCAATAACCTTACTGCTGTTAATTATCAAAATCTCTTAAGCCAAAAATAAAGCAGGTCGAGATATTTACAGTTCGATATTTTAAAATCAAAAAAAATCTGTAAAAACCGTTATAATTATCGCGGTTTTTAAAAGATATAACTTGTTAAAGAGTGATGCTATGAGCTACAGCAATATCCCAGCGGGTAAAGATGCGCCAAACGACATCTATGTCATTATCGAAATTCCTGCAAATGCAGCACCAATCAAATATGAAATCGATAAAGATTCTGATGCATTATTTGTAGACCGTTTCATGGGTACAGCAATGTTCTACCCAGCAAACTATGGTTATGTACCAAATACACTTTCTCTAGATGGCGATCCTCTAGACGTATTGGTCGTAACTCCACATCCAGTAGAGCCAGGTTCAGTCATTCGTTGCCGTCCTGTAGGTAAACTGAACATGGAAGATGACGGTGGTGTTGATGCGAAACTGGTTGCAGTTCCACACGACAAACTGACTCCGATCTACAAAGATGTTCAAGAATATACTGATCTTCCTCCATTACTGATCAGCCAAATCGAACACTTCTTCCAGCATTACAAAGACTTGGAACCAGGCAAATGGGTTAAGTTAAGTGGTTGGGAAGGTGCTGATGTTGCGAAACAAGAAGTACTCAGCTCAATTGCAGCTTATGCAGAAGCAAATAAATAATTCATTTGCTTTTCAGTTTGAGTCTTTAGCTTTTTAAAGCTTAAACAAAAAAAACCTGCACAATGTGCAGGTTTTTTATTATGGTTTGAAATTCGGGTGAATTAGAATAATTTCACAGGAATGTCTAACCAAATACGCCATTCGTTGGTGTCACCAATGTAGTTAGATTGGTAATCATTGCTTGCACGGTAGTAAGAGTGACGTAAACGCAAGCTTGCATCTTTAGCAAAACCAGATTGAACAGTGTATTTCACTTGGTTAAAGAATTCACGTTCATGAGCATCGCTAGTCGCTAACACTGAACGATCGCCTTCAGGGTCTGCTGGTACATCAATATCCCAACCATATACAAATGCTGAAGTCCAAGATAGACCAGGAACATTTACAGCACCGAAGTCAAATGTGTATTGAAGTTGTGCTGATTTTTCATTATTACCAATGAAGTCAGACAGGTATGAGTTTGGTAGATAAATCGTTTGATGACCATCACCTACACCGCGACCCAAACCATAGTCATAGCCTGTGTTACCAGTATTTTGTTGGTAAGCCACCATGATATTGTGCGGACCAGTATTGTAAGTGGTAGAAATAGCCCAAATATTGTTGCTTAAGTTACTTAAGTCATTTGTGGTATGAGAATAAGTATATGCACCACCGTCAGCTTTTTTATCCCACTCGGTATGATAGCCACTGAAATCGTGAGTTAAAGTGCCGCCATTGGCTACTGCATAGCTATAGTTCGCATTCACATAATGACGGTCTAAACGGTCTTTAATATCTGTACCGTAGTAAGAAGCGTTTAGAGCATCACTAAATTTATATTTCGCGCCCCAAACAACAGCACGATCAAGCTCGTTACCATCAGAGTCGATTTGGTCTGAATATTGGTTTTTAGTAAATTTACCAGCTGTTAATGACAGGTTATCAATTTCATTGCTAGTCACTAATACGCCTTCAAAGTATTCAGGAACGAGACGTGCAGTATTTGATGCCAATACAGGAAGATCTAAAACTTGGGTACCATATACAGCAGTGGTATTAGATACACGAGCTTTCACATAAGCGCCGCCACGAGCCCAATGATCATAAGTATCGCCAGCACCTTTAACGTACTCACCTTTAGCATTGAAACCGTTTTCACGAGGAATCATGCCATTACCGGCATTTTTGTTGTTTCCTAGTTTGAAAGAAGCATCACCGATGATCCCGGCACCAAAGCCGACTACACCTTGAGTAAAGCCAGAATCCAGTTTCACAATTGCAGTCTGTGCAGCTGAACTTGTATCTGCTACGCCATTTTTCTTATCACGAGATAAATAACCAGTACGGAAAAGTACAGATCCTTCTGCGTCTTCTACAAAACCTTTAGACTCACTCTGCTCGCTAGCAAAAGCGGTTGAGATCAATGCAGCCTGAATCAAAACTGCCAATGTTAATTTTTTTGTGTTTTGCATTGGGAGAGAGCCTTATACAAATTGATGGAAATTTTTAGGAATTGTATAAGATTCGCTGAATAAATGTCATTTTTATTTACGATATTCCACTAAAGTCGATGGATTTTTTTTAATCTAAAGTGAATAATGGTAAGAGATCTAACAGTCTAAATCCTGACCATATAGTAAAAAAACAAATAAAAACAAAGATATTTTTTAAATATAAATTCTCTGAAGGGTATGACTCATGAGTGCATCAATAATATTTAAAATTAAAATTCTTAGAATGAAAAAGTTGAGTGTTCAAAATCTTCATTTTCTGTATCAGACTCTTCATTAATAATTTCTTAAAAGTGAGAATTGATTATAAATTATTGAATTTTAATATATAAATATTTAATTTAAATATTTATAAATCCAAAAATGCGCATAGATTTCTGAATAATAAAAAGTCATTCCATGAGCATCACTTTTTCTTGCTTAGCACTATTTTGAACTTTTTAATCCAGAAATTTTCTGAGTTTGAGCAAGAATCGAAAACTCGAATAGAGCAATGTGTTTCTTTACTTTTTATTTCTGCACCTTTTTTTAGCACAAAATTTAATCAAAGCGAAAATAGACTCAAAATGGCGCAACTTGTAAATGATTATGTATAAGACCGAAAAAAGAAAATAAATCTTTGAAAAAGGACCAAGGTTAAAAAGAATCTATTAAAGTGCTTTTTTTAAAAATTTAAATATAATTTAAAAACAAACACCTAGTGCTTTATTTTATTTTTATTCATCAGATTTTAGTTGTTTTATTCCAGATTGGCATAGCTCTTGCAGTTTCGAGCTTGAGTTTAATCAATGACCATAAAAAACGTCTCAGACGATCTGGGGGAGTCACACAATGAAATCAACATTAAAAGTATTATCTCTTGCTTTATTGGGCGCTGCATCTTCTTTTACTTTTGCTGAGGAACCGGCTGCTGAACATACGGTATCTGGAAATATCAGCGTACTTTCAAGCTATAACCTGCGTGGTATTACCAATACGCCAGAAAATAAGGGCGCTACTTTACAGGGGGGGCTGGACTACAATCATGCTTCTGGTTTCTATGCAGGCTGGTGGGGTTCGACATTAGACTATGGTGATGATTTGCCCAATGCCTTTGAAAATGATTTTTATGCGGGCTATAACGGTTCAATCAATGAAGACTGGGGTTATACAGCGGGTTTAACTTATTATTACTATTATGATATTGGCAATACAGGCTCAAATGGTTTTGAAACCATGCTGGGTCTGACGTACAAAGATTTTGGTGTGACTGCTCAAACATTGCTTGAAGATCTTGATTGGGGTAATGCAGGGGATACCTATCTAAAAGGCACCTATAGCTATGCACTGCCAAAAGATTTTAGTCTGGATACTGCACTTGGCCTATATATTTATGCCAAAGATGGCGACATAAAAGGAACAGAAAACAGTTTCGGTTTCCGTCATTTCGATATCGGTCTAAGCAAGCCACTTGCTGATACAGGCATCACCGCCAGCATGAATTATATTTTTGGTGGTTATAACCGTTTTGAAGATAAACAGAAAAATAAAGTGGTATTAGGACTAGGCTACAGCTTCTAATCTTTGGGGTTTAAAAAAGGCGATCTCAGGTCGCCTTTTTTAATATTCTAAATCTGCTGCTGCCCGCGATAAGACAAGGCTTCCGATAAGTGCCCAGTCTGAATATCTGGACTTTGGTTAAGATCGGCAATGGTTCGGGCAACACGCAAAATCCGATGATAGCCTCGTGCTGACAAATTCAGTTTCTGCTGAGCCAGTTCAATCATTTTCTGAGCTGGTGGATCGAGAGGGGCGTATTGTTCTAGTTGCTTTGGACTAAGACTCATGTTCAAGGCATTTTGCCGTTCGATCTGAATATTATAGGCGCTGATCACACGCTGTCTGACCGTTTCAGAGTTTTCGACAGGTTTATTGTCCTGTAATTCCTGTGCCTGTAAAGGTGGTACGTCAATATGCAGGTCAATCCGATCCAGTAATGGGCCAGAAATCCGGCTCTGATAACGCTTAATGCTTTCAGGTGAACATTGACAGCGGCTGTCCTGATTAAATGCATAACCGCATGGACAGGGATTCATGGCTGCCACCAGTTGAAAATTGGCTGGAAAAGTAATTTGCCGGGAAGCACGTGAGATTACAATTTCTTTGGACTCAAGCGGCTGACGTAATACTTCTAAAACCTTGCGGTCAAACTCAGGCAGTTCGTCTAGAAATAAAACGCCCAAATGTGCCAGTGTGATCTCTCCAGGTTTAGGATGTGAGCCACCGCCGACCAGTGCAATGGCAGACGCAGTATGATGCGGTGCCCGAAATGGCCGCTGGCCAAAGGGATGATTGGCATTGGCAATTGAATAGATACTAGCAACTTCCAGATTTTCCTGAGTATTTAAGGGAGGTAAAATACTGGCGAGGCGCGATGCTAATAAGGTTTTACCTGTACCAGGTGGGCCGCGGAACAGCAGGGAATGGCCACCTGCAGCTGCAATTTCCAAGGCACGTCGTGGTCGCAATTGTCCTTTCACATCCGCAAGATCAAATTTATAAAAAGAGTGCTGATCTAATGGACTGGTCTTAAACGGGGGCAAGGTTTCTGCTTGAGCCAGATGTGCACAGACTTCCTGTAAATGATTGGCAGCAAATACCTGAAAATCCGGAAGCTGAGAGGCTTCCTGAGCATTCGGACTAGGCAAGATCAGTTGATGCTGTGCCTGCTGGCAGGCGATTGCAATACTCAGGATTCCTGTTACAGGCCGCAATTGACCATCTAGGGCCAGTTCACCAATAAATTCAAGGTCATCTGTGCAATTTTCTGGAAGCTGCCCTGAGGCCACTAAAATTCCTAGCGCAATCGGCAAGTCCAAACGTGAGCCATCTTTAGGTAGATCGGCAGGTGCCAGATTAATGGTCAGGCGTTTGGTCGGAAACTGAAAGCCGCTATTCAGAATAGCTGATCGAACCCGATCCTTACTTTCCCTGACTGCGGCTTCAGGAAGCCCCACAATGGTGAGGGAAGGCATGCCAGAACTGACATGAACTTCGACTTCAATTAAAGGTGCATGCAGGCCTAACAGGCCTCGCGTATAAATTTTGGCAAAAGACATATTGTTGTTCCAATATAGTGCATTATTTTTATTGTTCTCGTGTCTTTTGTGCACTGTAGTTGTGCTTATTTTTTAATCGAGATTTTTTCTTCTAGTTCTTCGACTTGTTTTAGTAACTCATTTAAACGCTGATTGGCATTATTTAGGGCAGTGCGTTGACGTTCGAGCTCTTCTTTAGACACTAAATCCATTTTACTGACGGCTTCGTTGAGCAGGGCACGCAGGTTGTGCTCGAGGTCCTTTTTAGGCTGTTCAACTTGCTGCAAAATTGCTTGTAACAGGGTTTCAATCATAATCCGATCCATCGCCATATAAATGCGCGGACAGTGTAGCATTGCTGCAAGAGTGACTTACAGTATTTCAGATGAAATATAGGCTGCTTCGATTAGTAATATTGTAAAAATCCACATAAAAAATATCCAATTTGTGCAGATTCCAATACGTTATAAGTATAAAATAAAAGAGCAAGAAACATCGTGCCGGGCTTTCTAATTTCCCCCGACCTTAGGAATCTTGGCATGAAATTTGAACATAAAACCTTACTGGTGAAATAAGCCGAAGGAAAACAAACATGAAGCTCGTAACTGCAATTGTAAAACCTTTCAAATTGGATGATGTGCGTGAAGCATTATCTGAAATTGGTGTTCAAGGCATCACTGTGACTGAAGTCAAAGGCTTTGGTCGTCAAAAAGGCCATACTGAACTTTATCGTGGTGCTGAATACGTTGTAGATTTCCTACCGAAAGTCAAAATCGAAATCGCAATCAGCGATGAAATGGTTGATTCGGTAATTGAATCAATTACTCGTGTTGCAAGCACTGGCAAAATCGGTGACGGAAAAATTTTCGTAACTAACTTAGAACAAGTCATCCGTATTCGTACCGGTGAAACAGGTGCAGACGCTGTTTAATTTGGCACGAAGTTTGCTGAGTACCTAATAACTCACAAAAAACATGGTTGGGGGATACGAATGAAAAAAATGCTAATGGCGTTCGGCTTGTCCAGCGCTCTTTTAGGTGGTTCTGTTGCGTGGGCTGAAGAGGCCGTAACAGCACCAACACCTACTGAAGAAGTCGCACTCGTTGCAGAGACTGGTGATACTTCACTTACAACAACAGACACAACTACAGCAGAGATTGCTGAAGTGGCGCCAGCTGAACCAGCAGCGCCTGCAGAAGAAGAAGCTACTCTCGATACTGGCGATACAGCCTGGATTCTCACTTCAACAGCCCTTGTATTACTGATGACCATTCCAGGTTTAGCCCTGTTCTATGGCGGTATGGTCCGTAAGAAAAATGTGCTGGCAACAATGGCACACAGCTTTGTTGCCGCAGCCGTAGTCAGTATTGCCTGGGTCGTGATTGGCTATACATTGGCCTTTGGTGAAGGAAATGCCTTTATCGGCAGTCTGGACAAGCTCATGCTGGCTGGAATAACCACCGATGCGCTTTCAGGCACAATTCCTGAAATCCTGTTCGTGATCTTCCAAATGACGTTTGCCATTATTACGGTTGCCATCATCAGCGGTTCGATTGCTGAGCGTATGAAGTTTGGTGCTTTTGTGGCATTCATTGCACTCTGGGTGATTCTGGTGTATGCACCAATTACTCACTGGGTCTGGGGCGGCGGCTGGTTAGGTAACGACGGTGCGCTTGACTTTGCTGGTGGTACAGTCGTTCACATCAACTCAGGTGTAGCGGGTCTGGTTGCAGCCTACATGCTTGGTAAACGTATGGGTCTTGGCCGTGAATCAATGGCGCCACATAACCTGACTTTAACTGTAGTCGGTGCAAGCTTACTTTGGGTAGGCTGGTTCGGCTTCAACGGTGGTTCAGCATTGGGTGCAAATGGTTCTGCAGGTTATGCGCTGATCGTAACTCAAGTTGCAGCAGCGGCAGCAGCGATCTCTTGGTTAATTACTGAAAAAGTAGTACGTGGTAAAGCATCTGTATTAGGTGGGGCTTCTGGTGCGGTAGCAGGTCTGGTGGTGATTACTCCAGCAGCTGGTTTCGTGACTGTCGGTGGTGCGCTGGCAATGGGTCTGATCGGTGGTGTGGTATGTTTCTGGGGTATTACTGCTCTGAAACGCGCACTAAAAGCCGACGATTCTCTAGATGCCTTTGGTTTGCACGGTGTGGGTGGTATCGTTGGTGCGATTCTGACAGCATTCTTCGCAAGCGAATTCATCATGGGTGATGCTGCTCCAGCAAATGTAATGAGCCAACTTTGGGTTCAAGTTGAAGGTGTACTGGCAACCATCGCTTACTCTGCAGTATTAACTTTCGTGATTCTTAAAGTAATTGATCTGATCATCGGTATCCGTGTTTCTTCTGATGATGAACGCATGGGTCTGGACTTAAGTCAACATGGCGAACGCGTAGAATAATCTGCTAAAACAATAATCAATATATTGTGTAAAACAGCCCATCTGGGCTGTTTTTTTTCTATATGTTGCGTAAAACTCTACAAAGTTTGGAATTTTTGCTACACTCGGAAATCATCAGGATTTGTTCAATTAAACCGCTATGCATTGCCCATTTTGCAATACACCAGACAGTAAAGTGATTGATTCACGCCTGGCCGCTGAAGGTTGCCAGATTCGCCGCCGTCGTGAATGCGTCAGTTGTAATGAACGCTTTACCACCTTTGAAAGTTATGAAGTGGTGATGCCGCGTGTCATCAAATCTGATGGCAAGAATGAACCCTTTGATGAAGCCAAATTACGCCGTTCCCTGATGCATGCCTTGCAGAAACGTCCTGTGACGCAAGAACAGATTGAAACGGTGCTCAGTGATATCCAGTTGCAGATTCGCCGTCTGGGTGAGCGTGATGTGAAATCACGCACGATTGGTGAAATTGTCATGCAATCTCTATTTGCACTTGATCATGTCGCTTATGTCCGTTTTGCTTCGGTCTATCAGGATTTCCAGGATGTCGAAGCCTTTCGTCGTCAGATTGAACAGATGCAGCAACGCGGTGAGTTTCAAGAATAAGCATGACTGAACTCACTCAAGATCAAATCTGGATGCGTCGTGCCATTGAGCTGGCACGTCAGGGACAGTACTCTACTAAACCCAACCCGAATGTCGGCTGTGTCATTGTCAAAGATGGCATAGTCGTGGGTGAAGGTTTTCATCCCAAAGCGGGTCAGCCTCATGCGGAAGTCTTTGCCATGCGTCAGGCCGGAGAGCAGGCACGTGGCGCAACAGCATATGTGACTTTGGAACCTTGTGCCCATTATGGCCGTACACCACCATGTGCTAAAGGATTGGTTGAAGCAGGCGTAGCTAAAGTGATTGTGGCTTGTCCTGATCCGAATCCACTGGTCGCTGGCAAAGGTGTGCAAATCCTGAAAGATGCCGGAATCGACGTTGAAGTCGGCATTTGTGAAGATGAAGCACATCCACTGAATGATGGCTTTCTAAAAGCGATGGCGACTGGGATGCCTTATGTCCGTTTGAAAATTGCATCGAGTCTGGATGGCCGTACGGCAATGGCATCGGGTGAATCGAAATGGATTACCGGTCCTGAAGCCCGTCAGGATGTCCAGCACTGGCGTGCCATTTCTGGCGCAGTGATTACCGGGATTGAAACTGTATTGGCTGATGACTGTCAGCTCAATGTCCGTAGCCTGAAAGGTATGAATGACATCAGCACGGTAGTTCAGCCCAAACGGATTATTCTGGATCGCCAGGGGCGTTTACCCCTCACTACCAAGATTTTGGAGACTCCAGAAACGGTGATGGTGATGGGGCCTTATCGTCAGGAGCTGGCTGATCTGGGTGTGATCCAATTCGAAATTCAGCCTTTAAAAGAATTATTACAGCAACTGGTTCAGCAGCATCAGATATATGATGTGCTGGTTGAAGCAGGTGCGACTTTATCTACTGCATTTTTACAGGCAGGGCTGGTGGATGAACTCATCAGTTATGTTGCACCGACTTTATTGGGGCAAACTGCGCGTAGTATGTTCAATGCAGAATTCAGCCGAATGGCAGAACAACTTCGATTCAAGTTGCAGGACGTGACCCGTTTGGGTGATGACATGCGCTTCAGGTTAATTCCCTCTCAAGAGACACTATGAATTCAGAGTCTACGGTTTACCACAAACGTCGCCATGCGGCACGTACCACAGATGAATATCTTTTCCATCAGCTGGTTCCTTATCTGGGGAACAAACGCCGTTTACTACACTTAATTCTGGAAGCACTTGAGAGCACGGGAACCCTAAAACGTGAAGATGGCCGTGCGCCGATATTTGCCGATTTCTTTGCCGGTTCTGGTGTGGTATCACGTTTGGCACGTCAAAATGGCTATCGTGTCATTGCCAATGACTGGGAACCGTATAGCCATGCGCTGAATCATGCAGTTCTGGCATGCACTGATGCACCTGCATTTAAAGAACTGGGTGGCTATCAGAAAGCGATCGACTATCTAAACCGTCTGCCTGAAGTCAAAGGCTGGGTGACGCATAACCTGTGTCCACGCAATGACGAAATCTATGATCCGACCCGTGACCGTTTGTTCTTCAAGCGCCGTAATGGCATGCGTATTGATGCCATTCGTCAGCAGATTGCGACCTGGCAGGCGCAAGGTGCAATCGATGATGTCGAGATGAGTGCTTTGTTAGCACCGCTGCTCTATTCAGCCAGTTTTGTCAGCAATACTTCTGGTGTATTTAAAAGTTTTCATCATGGTTGGGGTGGAAAAACCCAGACTGCACTAGAACGCATTGAATCACTACTTTGGTTAACGCCAAGCCGTTTCTGTGAAGATGCCAAGCATCAAGGACCTGCTGCAGAAATGTGGTGTGTAGATGCCCAACATCTGGCCAATCAGATGAGTGGTTTTGAAGTCGATGTGGCTTATCTGGATCCACCGTATAACCAGCATGCCTATAGTAGTAACTATCATGTACTCAATGCTTTAACGCTGTGGGATCAGGTGGATTTACCGACTCCAGACACTAAAGGCTTCAAGAGCGGGATTGACCGTGCATGGCGTAAAGAACGTCCAAGTCAGTACAACTCATCCAAGCATGCCAAAGAAGCCTATGAAACTTTGTTGGCGACCATTAATGCGCGTTTTATCCTGACCAGTTATTCAACCGATGGTAATATCAGTGCCACAGATTTGCTGCAGGCCAACCTGAAACGTGGCCGTGTAACCTTGCTCACTCAGGATGTGCCACGTTATCGTGTCAGCAAACAGCGCCAGTCTGAACGTGCACGTGTACTAGAATTTATTGTAATTACCGACACACATGCCAAGTCAGGTCCGCCAATCCGTCAGTTACTGAGCCAGTTGCATCATTATGCCGAGCTGGGCGGTGTGGATACGACCGGGGTGAGTACCCAATTGGCCTTGTGGTAAGTGCAGAGAAAAAGGAAATAAAGATGTTTACAGGTATTATTGAAAGTCTGGGCAAGGTCGAGAGCCTGCAAAGCGTTGGCGGTGATGTGCGTTTACGCATCCAGACGGATCTAGATATGTCCGATGTACATCTAGGCGATTCAATTGCCACCAATGGTATCTGTCTGACCGTAATTGACTGGGGTGAGAACTGGTATGCTGCAGACGTATCACGTGAAAGCCTGGACCGGACTACACTGGCTAACTGGAAAGTCGGCCAACCTGTAAATGTCGAAAAGGCGATGCTACCAACTACACGCTTTGGTGGACATATTGTTTCTGGTCATGTCGATGCTGTAGGTGAAATTACGGTGGTACGTTCCGATGCCCGTTCCATTTATTTTGAAGTGACTGCACCAAAAGAAATTGCCAAATATCTGGCAGAGAAGGGCTCTATAACAGTAGATGGCATCAGCCTGACCATCAATCATTTGCGTGGAAATATCCTTAGTCTGAATCTAATTCCGCATACGGCAGAACGGACCAATATTGGTACCTGGAAGTTAGGCACTAAAGTCAATCTGGAAGTGGATGTACTGGCACGTTATATCGAGCGTTTATTGCTTGGTGACAAGGCCGCAGAAACTACAGAACAGTCTAAAATCAGCATGGAATTCTTAGCCGAAAATGGCTTTTTGAAATAAATTAGCTGCGCAATTACCAGACAATCTAATTGAAAAATTAGACTGTTTTTTTATTTTTCGGGATAATACGTAGCTCAACTCGCGATTTTAGCCCCAGTGGACAGGTCGAATGCTCGATTTTTTACTTCATCTTGAACAGTCTTTACCCTTATTGCTGGAGCAGTATGGGGTATGGATCTATGCAATTTTGTTCCTGGTGATTTTTGCGGAAACAGGTTCGCCATTTTTTTTCTTTTTGCCCGGTGACAGTCTGTTGATTGCCGTCGGTGCGCTGTGTTCCAGCTCTGACCTGATTACCTTACACTCCATGGGTTTATTGCTGCTGATTGCTTCGATTCTGGGTTATACCGTGAATTATTATTCAGGCAGGGTGCTCGGATTAAAATATTTCAATGAGCATTCACGGTTTTTCAAACCCGAATATATGGTCAAAACCAATCATTATTTTATGAAACATGGCGGCAAGACGATCTTAATTGCGCGTTTTATTCCCTTTGTACGTTCCTTCGGTCCTTTTGCGGCAGGTTCTGGCCATATGAGCTTTGCAACTTTCAGTTTTTATAATGTGACTGGGGGAATTCTCTGGATTAGCACTCTGCTAGGGGCTGGCTATCTGCTTGGCAATACCGCATTTTTACTGGCTGACTTGTTTTAATTTTAAAGCAGATTTTATAGTTTGATGGAATAAACTAACCAAGACAGGGGATGGATTAGGCTGAAAAATAAAAAGAATCTTTTCAGCCAACTGACTATCAACTTTACTCAGCCAGATCAGAATTTTTCAGAATATAGTCAATTTCTTCTTTGGCTGCAGCGCGTAATTTCTCACGCAGTGCATTGACGGTTTGTTCAATCACAGTTTCTGCTTCGAGTTCCAGACGTAACCGTAAACTTTCCAGCTCAGATAAAATCTGGGTATCGTCGATATTTAGGCGACCTTTGGCAAAGTCGAGCACCTGATCCGGATTTTTCTGATAACGTGCGGCATAATCCTGAACCTCAGTATCTAGCATATGACGCATTTCAGCCAGCTTCCGGGTCTGCTCGGCAAATTTTCGCTCTTCATCACGGCGTAGCTGTTCGGCATAGGCTTGCTCTTCAGCACGTTTTTCGGCTAAGGCTTTTTCGAGTGCCCGTTGTCTGCGAATACGTGCTTCTTCAATCAGTTCGGCCTTGCGCTGTGCATACGCTGCTTCAATTTTACGCTCAGACTCTTTCTGTAACTGTTGGTCGCGAACGAGCCATTCTTCTACAGCGGTTTCAGGCTTAAGTACTTCACAGATGCGCGAGAGGTCATCGATAAAGGTCTGACGTACAGCCTCAGGCGTGTTTAACCAGCGCTGTTTAAAATCTGGACCTACATTTAATGCCACTTGCATCTCCTTGTTCACGTGATTACTTAGAGCTTAAAGGTATTTGGCTGAATGCCAAAGCGACGATATTGTTTATATTTTTCACGTCCCAGCTGTTTGGCTGGTTCATTGTTTTTAATAATCTCAATAATGTGACTAAATTTCGCATCAGGTTCAAGTGCTTCCGGATTAAAATTAAAAATAATCCAGCCAGGCTGCTCTGGTAATTGAGCCGATATACAAACGGTCGCATCTGGCTGATCGATTCCATGCGGAATAAAGCTGGCAGGATCAAAGTTCCATAGCTTTTCATCCAGTTCCTGCTGTAAGGCAGGATCGGCACACAGCAGCCAGATACGCTCTGGCTGACGCAAAATTTTACGGCATAAACGACAAGTGCTGTCCACTTGTCGTTCAGGGCTTTTTTCAAATAAATAAAAGCTGACCTTAGCCATGCTTTTGAACGCGATTAGCCAGGAATTGCATTAATAGAGGTACTGGACGGCCAGTTGCGCCTTTATTTGGACCTGAATTCCATGCAGTACCTGCAATATCCAAGTGAGCCCAGCGATATTCACGCGTAAAACGTTGCAGGAAGCATGCAGCTGTTACAGAACCGGCTTTAGGGCCACCAATATTGGCAATATCAGCAAATGGTGAATCCAGTTGTTCCTGATAGTCGTCCAGTACTGGCATGCGCCATACACGGTCAAATGCATTTTGGCCGGCGGTTTCAAGCTCTGCAGCCAGCTCATTGTCTGGCGTAAACATACCGGTCAAGACTGAACCTAAGGCCACTACACAAGCACCGGTTAGAGTTGCAATATCAATCACCAGGGCAGGGTTGAAGCGTTTCACATAAGTTAGCGCATCACAGAGTACCAGACGGCCTTCAGCATCAGTATTTAAAATTTCAACAGTTTGACCACTCATGGTGGTTACAATGTCACCTGGACGGGTGGCTTTGCCCGATGGCATATTTTCCGCTGCAGCAATCGCACCTACCACATGAATTGGTAAACGAGATTCGCATAGTGCAAGAAGCGTGCCCAGAACTGAAGCTGCACCGCACATATCGTATTTCATTTCATCCATGCCAGCGCCTGGTTTTAATGAAATACCGCCGGTATCAAAAGTAATGCCTTTACCCAGTAATACAACTGGTGCTTCTTCACGATGAGCCAGATATTCAATTGTAATAATACGGCCTGGACGGTCTGAACCTTTGCTAACTGCAAGGAAGGCACCCATACCAAGGTCAGCCATTTGCTGTTCATTAAGTACAGTTACTTTAAGCAGGTCCGGATATTGAGCCGCCAGCGCTTGCGCCTGTTCTGCCAGATATTCTGGGAAACAAATATTGCCAGGACGATTACCCAGATCACGCGCCAGATTCTGACCAGTCTGAACGGCCTGAATCAATTGCAACTGTTCAGCTGTTAGCGGAGTTTCGGCAGCGATGAAATCAATCTGCTGCAGAATAAATTCGTTCTTTTTTGACTTGTATTCGTCATAGCCGTAGCTGGCTTGAGTTAAAGCCAATGCAAACAGATAGTGCAATTCTTGTGGAAGTTGTGTCAGATCAACAGAAATCTGTTTGAATTTTTTTTGAGAGCCTTTAATAATGGCTTGGGCAATTTTCGCCAGTTTTCCCGCTTGTAATTCGGCAGTCTTGCCGAGGCCGATCAGGGCCGCATGCTGAGACTGGCTGACCTGTCCAATCAGGCTTAAACTTTCTGCCAGACCAGCCTTGAATTGAGATGCTTTAATTAATGTATCTAGGCTGTTGATTTGGTATGTTGATGCAGCGCTCTGAATCTGTTCTGAGTCGACTAAAATCAACAAAGATTGACTTGATCCATTCTCTGGGAATGACGTATTAATTGTAAGGTTCATATCTTGTTTTCACGCCTGTTTAGATTTGCAAATCATTCAAGCATTGAAACATTTATCCGAATAGATTTTCAATGGGCAGAGCCACCTAGGTTTTATATTTTTGCTATTCGGGTAAACTAGCACTCGTTTTATGGAGCTCATTTTGGAAGAACTAATTTGATTATTCGGCGTTATCTGGTCAAGCAAGTGGTATCGACCTCCTTGGTGGTGATTGCCTTACTGACCCTTATCATGATGGGCGGTCGTTTGATCAAGTATTTTGGTGTGGCCGCACAGGGGCGTCTGGATGCTGGAATCCTGTTCAGCATCATTGGTTATCGTTTGCCTGAATTCCTGACCTTGATTCTTCCACTTGGGTTCTTTATTGGCTTAATGCTGGTCTTTGGTCGTCTCTATGTTGATCATGAGATGGCGGTCTTAAATGGTAGCGGAATTAGCCGGCATCAGCTGGCACGTCTTTTGATTCCGATGACTTTGGTCTATCTCCTTGCACAAGGCTTTCTCATGTTGTGGGCTTCACCGTGGGGGATTCGACAGTTCGAAGCCTTGACCAGTGAGCAGGCAGTACGAACCGGCTTTGATCTGGTTCGGCCCAAAGAATTTATCTCTTCCGGACCTTATACCATTTATGCCGGAGATCTATCCGAAGATCGCAAAAACCTGAAAGATATCTTCTTCTATCAGCGTGCGGAAAAAGAAGGCAAGCCAGATGTGATGATTCTGGCGCAGGAAGCGACCCGAATTGAAATGCCGAATGATGCGGCCAATGTGGTCGATCTCGTCAATGGCCGCCGCTATGAAATTTATCCAGGCACGCCGCAATATACCCAGGCTGAATTTGAAAGCTATCGTTTACGGATCGAAAGTGATAAAGAAGCAGAACTGGCCAGTGATGAAGTTGAAGCCTTGCCGACCGGACAGCTTTGGAAAAATCGTCAGGATCCTGTCGTAGCCAGTGAGCTTGGCTGGCGTGTCTTTGTACCATTTGCCATTGTAATTGCCCTGATTTTGTCTGTAGCCCTGTCTGAAGTGAGCCCACGTCAAGGTCGCTATCTCAAATTATTCCCGGCACTGATGATCTTTGCCAGCCTGATCGTCGCCCTGATGGCCATCAAAACCCGGGTCAGCAAGGCGGAAATGGGCATTTGGGCTTATCCATTGGTCCTGATCATATATGCCATAGCCGGTGCATTGTTCTCACGTAAACAGAATTTGGCGCCAAAAATTAAAAAACGGATTCAGCGAGTGAGGTCTTAACAATGTTAGCACGTCGTATAGTTGCCAAACATGTGACCGGAACCACCGCGCTGGCGATGCTTGGGGCAACCGCTGTTCTTTCAGGTCTGCAGGTCTTATTTACGTATTTAGGTGAATTGGGTTCCCTGAAAGAAGGCTATGGTGCCTGGGATGCCTTGAAATATGTACTCTGGGGGGCACCGAATTATCTTTATGAAATCCTGCCAATTTCGGCACTGATTGGCGCGGTACTCGGTTTAGGTACATTGGCTTCCAATAGTGAACTGATCATAATGCGTTCAGTCGGAGTCAGTCTGTGGCGGATTGTCGGCTGGGTGATCCGTTCAGCATTGCTATTGGTCGTATTATCGTTTGCCCTGAGCGAGTGGGTGATTCCATATACCAATGAACAGGCCAAAGCAGTCAAAAGCTATAACAAGCCAGTCAAAATTGGTGAAGTGAAAGGTTACTGGACGCGTGAGGGTAATCGCTTTATCTATATTGATTATGCTAACGCCAAGGGCCAGCTGAAAAATGTACAGATGCTGGACTTTGATGACAATTACCGACTGCGGGGTACTCTGGATGCCAAGCAGGGTGAATTCGTCAAAGATGGGGCTTGGAAACTAGATAGCACAGAACAGTTTGATATTTTACAAAATGGCAATGCGACACTAGTACAGCATGATGAGCAACCACTGGCTTTGGCCTTGCAGCCGAAATATGTGCATATGGTGACGATTGATCCGGAAGATTTATCGCCAAGCCAGCTGGTGAGCTTTATGAGCTATATGCATGAATATAGTCAGGTACCTAAAACCTATCAGCTGGCTTTCTGGCAGAAAGTCGGTTCGCCATTTGCCCTGATTGCGCTGGTAGTGATTGCCTGTTCATTTATCTTTGGGCCATTGCGTCAGCAATCGATGGGCTTCCGTTTGGTGATTGCGTTATTCGCAGGGTTAGGCTTCTTCTATCTGCAGGATTTTCTCGGTTATGCCAGTCTGGTCTATGCGCCGTCACCGGCATGGTTTGTATTTATTCCTATTTTGCTGATGTTTGCTATTGGCGGCTACTTGCTCCATCGGGCCCGCTAAGCCACAGGAAAATAGAAGAAATCAATCGCAACAAGAGGCTTAAACCATCGTCTGGTCATGGCCTCTTTTTGCAAAATTCAGTAAACTAGAGCGATTAATTCGTAGACGAAAAGAGTATTTCATTATGACGGATGCAACTGCTGGCAAAATCCCTCACGTTTTGGTGATTATGGATGGTGTGGGTCATCGCGAAGCGGTCGAAGACAATGCGTTTTTAGCGGCTAAACGACCAAATTTAACTGCTATGCAGGAAAAGCATCCGCATGGTTTGATCTCAGGTTCAGGTGAAGATGTCGGCCTGCCTGATGGTCAGATGGGGAACTCTGAAGTCGGTCATATGAATCTTGGTGCTGGCCGTGTGCTGTATCAGGACTTTACCCGTATTACCAAAGATATCCGTACTGGGGCTTTCTTCGAACATGAAGTGCTGGTAGATGCGGTTGAGAAAGCCAAAGCAGCAAATGGCGCAGTCCACATTATGGGTCTGTTGTCTGAAGGCGGTGTGCACTCACACGAAGATCATATCGTGGCGATGGCTGAACTGGCTTTAAAACGCGGTGCTCAGGTTTATCTGCATGCGTTTCTCGATGGCCGTGATACACCACCAAAAAGTGCGCAACCCTCTTTAGAAAAACTGGATGCATTATTTGCTCAATATCCGGGCCAGGGTCGTATTGTCAGCATGATCGGTCGTTATTTTGCCATGGACCGTGACAACCGTTGGGATCGTGTAGAGCAAGCGTATCGTCTGCTGACTGAAGGTGAAGCAATGCGTACTGCAGCTACTGCAGTTGAAGGTCTGGAACAGGCTTATGCTGCAGAGGAATCAGATGAATTCGTAAAAGCGACTCGCATTGGCGACACTGTGAAGATTCAGGATGGCGACAGCGTCGTATTCATGAACTTCCGTGCTGACCGTGCCCGTGAATTGACTCGTGCCTTTGTTGAAAAAGATTTTGCCGGTTTTGAACGTAAGGTTGTACCGAATCTGGCGAAATTCGTAATGTTGACCCGTTATCAGGCGACCATTGATGCACCAGTAGCCTATATGCCAGAAGCGCTGGTAAATTCTTTAGGTGAGTATCTGTCGAACCTGGGTAAAACTCAGCTACGTATTGCAGAAACCGAGAAATATGCGCATGTAACGTTCTTCTTTAGCGGTGGCCGTGAAGATGAATATCCAGGTGAAAAACGTATCCTGATCCCATCTCCAAATGTTGCGACTTATGACCTGAAACCGGAAATGAGTGCCTATGAAGTAACAGATGAACTGGTGGCAGCGATCAATTCAGGCGAGTTTGACCTACTGGTTGTGAACTATGCCAATGGTGATATGGTCGGCCATACTGGTGTATTTGATGCAGCAGTGAAAGCCGTTGAAGCCGTGGATACTTGCTTAGGCCGAGTTTATGAAGCTGTGATGGCGAAAAAAGGTCATATGATTATTACTGCAGACCATGGTAATGTGGAGCAGATGCAGGATTATCAGAGCGGTCAAGTGCATACCCAGCATACCACTGAACTGGTTCCATTTATCTATGTGGGTCCAAGCTCTGCAACAATCGCAGAAGGTGGCGTATTGGCTGATGTTGCACCAACCCTGCTGAACTTGATGCAAATTCCGGTACCAGCTGAAATGCAGGGTCGCAATCTTATTGAGCTGCACGCTTAATCTTTTATAAAACAGGTATAAGAATGATAAAAACACATGGCAAGTCTGTAGTCTTATCCTGCTTACTGATGTGTTTGAGTCATTCCGCCTGGAGTGCTGTTTCGACCGAGATGGCACTCGATGAACTGGAAATGGATGAACAGGTCTATAATGAAATTCCTGTTACATCCATCCAGGAATTTGTTCAGATTTATGGCATCGTCAAAGATAATTATATTCAAGACAAAAATGACGATGTGCTTTTCCAGCAAGCCATTCAAGGTCTGGTGAGTGGCCTGGACCGCTATTCCCGCTATTTATCTCCTGAAGACTATAAACAGCTGCGTGAATATACTGAAGGTGATCTGGCCAGTATTGATTTTGATCTGCATTTTAATCCACAGCTAAAACAATGGATGGTACAAGGCTTAAGTCTGGATGCTGATTCTGCCAAACAAGGCCTTCGCAATGGTGTCACAGTTTACAAGATTGATGATCAGGTCTTGAGTGCGCTGAAACGTGAGCAAGTGCGAGATTTATTAACCGGTGCCATTGGCTCTACTTTAACGCTCCAGCTTTCTGCGCAAAGTGTACCGATTACACTGGTCCGCAATACCAAAGTGGATACCGAGATTAAATCGACGCTGCACAGCAATCAAGTTCTGGTGCTGCAGGTCAAAGTTTTCCAGCAAGATACCGCTAATGAAATCAAACGGATTATTGAAAGTTATTCAAGCAATCGCCTGAAAGCAGTGCTGTTTGACCTACGTAATAATCCAGGTGGTTTATTGTCGGCGGCTGTTGAATCAGCAGATTTGTTCCTGAATCAGGGCATTATTGTTTCAACCAAGAGCCGCTCTGAAGGCAATCAGCAATTTCAGGCACTTCCAGGAATTGAGTTTCAGAACCTGAAAATCGGGATTCTGATTAATAACCGCTCGGCTTCCGCTGCAGAAGTATTTACTGCTGCTCTGAAAGAACATAATCGTGCCTGGGTGGTAGGGGAAAAGAGCTATGGCAAAGGGGTGGTACAGAAACTGTTTCCTTTGAGCAATGGCTCCGCTTTGCAGATGACGGTATCACAATACTTTAGCCCGAGCGGCAATATGATCGAAGGACAGGGGATTCAGCCACATTTCACCTATCCCTTAGGTCAGGATGCGCGTGAGGAGAGCTATCTGGATCACGTCACAGACTTGCTGCTCCTGCAGAAATAATTATTCCTCTTCTTCGGTATCCAGTCCGAATTTTTTCAGACGATAACGTAAAGAGCGAAACGACATACCAAGTTTTTTGGCGGCCAATGTACGATTCCAATGCGTCAGATTCAAAGCATTCAGCAGAATTTCTTTTTCGATCTTTTCTAAATACAGTTCCAGACCTTCTTCGGGGAGTTTCTTGGGAATAATGATCTGATCCGTAGATGAGGTCGGCTCTGCCAGATTTGCCGTTTCTGATTGGACGGATACCGTATGACGCAGTGGAGCAGTTTGCAGATGCTGAAGATCAATCTTGTCTTCATCACTCAAAGTAATGGCACGTTCAATGATATTGCGCAGTTCACGCACATTGCCCGGATAATATTGCTCCAGTAAAAATTCTTTACTCCGTTCCGTTAGCTTTTTCGCAGGAATCTCCCATTCCTGACAGATCTTTTGAATAAAATGCTCAGCGAGGAGCAGAATATCCTGACCACGCTCACGCAGTGGTGGTAAGACCAGATCCATCACATGAATACGGAAAAACAAATCCTGACGGAATTTGCCTTGTTGTACCAGCGCATCGAGATCCTGGTGGCTGGCACTAATGACACGGAAATCGACATCAATTTCAGTATCGGAACCGACGGGACGAATGCGTTTTTCCTGGACGGCACGTAACAGTTTAACCTGCATAGATAGCGGTAATTCGGCGATTTCATCTAAGAACAAACTACCTCCATGGGCAGACTGAATTAGTCCTTGTTTGTCCTGAGTCGCGCCAGTAAAGCTGCCTTTCTTGTGGCCAAACAGTTCACTTTCCATTAATTCAGTCGGGATTGCACCGCAGTTAATCGCGATAAAAGGTCCTTCATTGCGGTTACTAAGACGATGGACCAGATTGGCCACCACTTCTTTCCCGGTCCCTGATTCACCAGTAATAAATACCGGAGCTTGAGAACGGGCAATTTTTTTCAAGGTGACCCGCAATTGCTGAATAGGCAGAGATTGTCCAATCAGCAATTTATGTTCTAATGAATCATTGGAATTATTCTGATAATAGTCTACTGGTTTATTCAGTGCTTTTTGCAGCAGTTGTTCCAGATGCTTTTGATTGATCGGTTTGCTAACAAAGTCAAATGCACCTGCCTTGAGTGCAGCAATAGCAATATCCATATTGCCATAAGCCGTTAGAACAGCTACCGGAAGGTGAGGGGAATGCTGGTTAATCCAGTCCAGTAATTGCAGACCATTGCCATCAGGAAGATTTAGATCTGTCAGACAGGCATCATATTGATGATCCCTAAGACATTTTTTTGCATCTTCCAGACGATGAGCAATATGCGTACGGATTCCCATGCGCATCAATGACATTTGCATGAGGGTACATAGATCTTCCTCATCATCCACCAATAAAACCAGTGGTTGTTGTTCCACAATATTTCCCCTTATTCCTTTTATGCTGTCACACGTTGACAGCTAATCCGAAAGCATGCGCCCTGTTCTTGTGAAATGTAGTTGAGTTGTGCCTGATTGGCTTCACAAAAACTGTGTGATAAATATAGTCCGAGTCCCGTTCCATGGATAGACGTGCTGAAAAAAGGTTTAAATAATAATTCCTGATCATGGGTGGCAACACCAGAGCCAAAATCCCGGACATCTATCCATACCTTATGTTCATATGGGTGAATATTCAATTGAATATGGGACGAATCCGGTGAATTATGCCGGATGGCATTACGAATCAGGTTAATTAGAATCTGACGTAACTGGGCTTCATCGAACTGAATTGCCAGTGGTACATCAATATTAAATTGAATCTGGTCCGCCACATCTGCTAAATCTTCCTGAATAAACAGTGGTATAAATTCATTCAGCTGAATTACGACTGGATGGGTTTCTTTATTCTTCACCATATTCAGGGTGTCCTGAATAATCCGGTCAATCCGGGTGGCCTGTCGGCTAATCATCTGATGCAGAACTTGTTGCTGTTCAGGTTCAGAATCGAGATAAAGATCATTGGCCTGTACAATGGCAGCCAGAGGATTGCGAATTTCATGGGCAATACTGGCGGAAAGCTGGCCTAGAGCAGCAAGCTTTAACTGTTGCACCTGCTGATTAAGTTTACGGGCATCTTGCAGCACGAGGAGAGTCAGAGTCTGGTGCGGCACAATCAGCTTTTGTACCTGCACGTGAATATTATAACGACTCTGCTGGGATTCAAATTGAAACCGCTCGCCATTTTCCAGATTTTCAAAACGGATCAGTTCAAACAGGTCATTTTGAGATTGGTATAACGAAAATCTTTCATGGGCATACATTGGCTCAATGCCGAGCAGATGACAGGCAGCCGGATTACTGAGCACCACATGGTAATTCTCATCTAAAACCAGATAGCCGGTTTCAATCTGTTCCAGAATATAGCGGTTAATATTCTGTAAGCGATATAGTTCCAGCGATTGAGAAAAATTCAGGTTTTCCAGAATCTGAAAGCGCCGTACCGCAATTTGTCCTGAGCCATAGACGACAAAAAACAAAAAGGCCAGCAGGGCACTATTCCCGATATTGGTAAGCGAGGAAAAGGCAAAAATACTGCCGATAAAATGCTGGTAGATGATACTAATCACCGCAATCAGGGTGATGATCAGGGCCTTCTTGGCATCGAGCAATAATGAGGCTGAAAAAATGGTAATAACAAAAATCAGTCCGAGATGCACATTTGGACCCTGACTGGCCAAGGTCAATAAACTGAGAAAAAAGACATCGCTGGCAAAAATCAGAATGAACTGCGGCTGAATCAGGCGCTTTACCCATCTCAGCGTAAACAGCTGCACAGTATTGACGGCGACGCTAATCATTAAGGCATAGTGATAGAGTTTAGGATACTGATAATCTGTAGTCATATCAGGATAAGTCAGCAGAAAAATCAGCAACAGACCCGTGCTGATAATCAGGCGGTAGGCGCTATACCATAGGCCCAGATGATATTGATTCAGTTCAGAATAACTGGATGTTTGCGCCATAGGAACCGCATTAAGCAGAGTGTTAAATTAAGGTTTAATCAGGCCATAGCGCATTGCAAGATGGGTTAGTTTAACATCACTATCGATATTCAGTTTTTCGAAGATCCGGTAACGGTAAGTATTAACTGTTTTAACACTTACAAACAGCTTGTCGGCAATTTCCTGCGCGCTAATACAGTTCACTACCATCATGGCTACCTGCATTTCACGTTCAGACAGTGCGTCAAAAGGAGATTGCTGGGTATCGGACAGGTAAGAACTCGCCAGCTGTTCAGCAATGTCGGCACTGAAATATTTACCGCCCTGCATGACTTTATTGATGGCACGGACCATCTCTGATACAGGTGCACCTTTGGTGATATAACCTTTGGCACCTGCTTTCAATAATAGTGAAGGATAAGGTTCTTCAGCCAGGCCACTGACCGCAAGAACTTTGGTTTCAGGAGCAGTCTGTAGCAAACGGCGTGTGGTTTCTACACCACCGATACCTGGCATGTTGACATCTAACAGAACCACATTGGGATGATGCTGACGGACGAGGGTAATTGCTTCTTCACCAGATTCAGCCTGTCCAATCACCTGAACATCCGCATGGTCTTCCAGCATTCTGCAAATTCCAGTACGAACTAATTCATGGTCGTCGACAACTAAAACTGTGATCACCTAGACTCTCCCTCATTAAAAAATCATTTTTTTGTTACATAAAGCAAAATAAGCTTGCAATGAAACTACAAAATTAGCAATCCTATTCGCAGATTAAATCTGAAACTTATCACATAGTGTCAAGAACAAAAAATGTTCGGCATTGTGTTTAAATGTAAGGCATATTAGAGGTAATACGCAAATCAATCTTACCTCTGTTAGTTGAGTGAAGGAATAGTGAAGAAAATAAACAAGTCTTTAAGGCATCTACTCGGCCTGTCCGTGTTAATCAGCATGAGCACGACAAGTTTTGCTGAAATCATTATGAATTCTGGCACAACAGAGGGCGGATCCAGCATCAGCTGGTCTTCTGATGAAGTCAATCAGCTCATGAATGATAATTTGAGCGTATCTGCTGCAGAACCTTCACCACCAGGTTCAGCAACTGTTACGACGACGATTCGTCAGGGCGGCGCACCAGCACCAGTACCGACAAAACCTGTGCAGATTATTGATAATAGTCATTTTATTAATCAACCTGCTGTAAGTGCGCGTGCAGCTCTGGTGATGGATTCACAGACGGGTGAAGTGTTATTCAGTAAAAATACCAATAATGCTTACCCGATTGCGTCGATTACTAAATTGATGACTGCAGTAGTGATTTCAGATGCGCGTTTGAATATGTCTGAAAAAATTACCCTGCAACAGGCTGATTTTTCCTGTGCAGGCTGTAAGAGCTCAAGTTCTACCTTAAGAGCCGGGGACAGCATGAATCGTGCTGAAGCCTTATTATTTGCTTTGATGAAGTCTGAGAACCCGGCTGCAGCTGCATTGGCGCGTACTTATCCAGGCGGTCGTGCAGCCTTCATTGCGAAGATGAATGCCAAAGCTAAAGAGCTGGGCATGAATTCAACCCACTATATGGAATCTACTGGCCTGCATCCTGGCAATGTGTCTTCTGCACGTGATTTGGGGATTCTGGTCAATACCGCTTCACAGTATGGCCTGATCCGTCAATTCTCTACCACTGCCAGCTATGATTTCAACCTGGGTTACCGTGTATTGAAATCCAACAACACCAATTCACTGGTGCGTAATGGTGGCTGGAATATCAATCTGTCTAAAACCGGTTATATTAATGAAGCAGGACGTTGTGTCGTCATGCACACCACCTTGAATAACCGTCCTGTGGTGGTCGTGGTATTAGGTGCGGATTCAACTGCTGCACGTACCAATGATGCGACTCGTCTGATGACTTGGGTATCTAGCCTGCCTAAACAACGTGTTTAATCTTTTTTAAGCGCATATAAAAAGCCCTGCAATTGCAGGGCCTTTTATTTCAATCTAAATTACATATTAGAAAGAATTGATTCACGAACCTGTTCTAAAGTTGCGTCAATTGAAAGCATTACGGCATCAGAACATTGTTTGATCGCAGTATCCGGATCTTTCAGACCGTTACCAGTTACAGTACACACGATCACAGAACCTTCAGCAATTTTACCTGCTTTAATGTCACGGATTGCGCCACCGATTGAAGCTGCAGATGCAGGTTCTACGAATACGCCTTCATACATAGAAAGAAGACGTTGCGCTTCCAGAATCTCGGCATCAGTCAGTTCATCGAACCAACCTTTAGAATCACGAACAACCGCTTTCGCATGGTTCCAGCTTTGTGGATTACCGATACGGATTGCAGTTGCAACAGTCTCAGGATTTTCAACAGGTGCACCACGAAGGAAAGGTGCAGCACCAGAAGCCTGGTAACCTACCATTGTTGGCAGACCTTCAGGTTTAGGACCAGTGAAGGCATCAGTAGCAGCGTCGTAAACCACTTGCTCAAACTCGCCAGCAGGCTGATTTGCAACCGCTTCGGTATAACCCATCCAGTGCGCAGTAATGTTACCCGCATTACCTACAGGCAGGCAGTGGTAATCTGGTGCACGGCCCAATTCATCCACGATTTCGTAAGCAATGGTTTTTTGACCTTGCAGACGGTATGGGTTGATTGAGTTAACAATCGTCACAGGTGCTTTATCAGCGATTTCTTTTACCAGACGCATACCGTCATCGAAGTTACCGCGGATTTGCATGGTGATCGCACCATACATCATCGCTTGCGCCATTTTACCCATCGCAATTTTGCCTTCTGGGATTAAAACAAACGCTTTGATACCTGCACGCGCTGCATAAGCTGCAGCAGCAGCTGAAGTATTACCTGTAGAAGCACAGATAATCGCTTTAGAGCCTTCTTCAACCGCTTTTGTTACCGCCATGGTCATACCACGGTCTTTAAATGAACCAGTCGGGTTTAAGCCCTCGTACTTCACATAAATTTCAACATTTTTGCCAATAATGCGCGGAATATTCGCAAGCTTAATCAGTGGCGTGTTACCTTCACCCAGAGAAACGGCTTTAGTAGTTGCAGACACTGGTAAACGGTCGCGATAGCGGTCAACTAAACCAGTATAACGATTGGCATTCGACATGATGATGTTCCAATTGTGTGTAGAGCTTGGCAAGGGGAGAGTGTCCCCTCGACCCGATTAATTATCAAGCGATTCTAAACGAATTCGTACAATTTCGCCATGAATGACAGGAAGAGCTTGAATTTGTTTTAACGCTTCATCCATTTTCGCTTCCTTGACTGGATCAGTCAGGATCACGATAGGAATAAGATCTTTCAGACGTGACTGCTGCAGAATTGCATCAATACTGATGCCTTCGCGGCTTAGAATAGAGGTTACTTCAGCCAGTACTCCGGTTTGATCTTCAGCATTGATCCGGATGTAGTATCCAGTCGTCATTTCTTCACGTGGCAGGATTGGCAGGTCACTTAAGCTTTCAAAAGCCAGTTGTGGAATTGTACCAGCACCATCTTCAGTATAAGAAATATCACGTACGATATCCACGACATCTGCGACTACTGCAGAAGCTGTAGGACCTGCACCCGCACCTGCACCGTAATACAGTGTAGGACCAACCGCATTGGCTTGAACCAGAACTGCATTTTTTACACCATTCACATTAGCGATCAATTGCTCTTCAGGAATCAGGGTAGGGTGTACACGGAGTTCGATACCAGTTTCAGCACGACGGGCAATACCGAGGTGTTTAATACGGAAGCCCAAGTCTTCAGCATATTTCACGTCTTGTGCAGTAATTTTGCTGATGCCTTCAGTAAAGACTTTATCAAACTGCAACGGAATACCAAAAGCAATAGAGGCCAGTAATGTCAGTTTGTGTGCTGCATCGATGCCTTCTACATCGAAGGTTGGATCTGCTTCTGCATAACCCAGTTCTTGCGCTTCTTTCAGTACATCAGCAAAGGCACGGCCTTTATCTCGCATTTCAGTCAGGATGAAGTTGCCTGTACCGTTGATGATACCAGCCAGCCAGTCAATCTTGTTGGCTGCCAGACCTTCACGCATCACTTTAATAATTGGAATGCCGCCAGCTACCGCTGCCTCGTAAGCAATTTGCACAGCGTTGTCATCGGCAAGTTTGAACAGTTCATTTCCATGTTCAGCCAATAGGGCCTTGTTGGCAGTTACGACCTGTTTGCCATGCAAAATGGCTTCTTTAATCACTTCATAAGCAGGGTGAATACCGCCCATGACTTCAACCACCACATCTACATCAGGTTGACGTACGATGTCGAGCAGATCTGCACTTTGTTTAACTGATTCAGGTAGATCCAGATCAGGACGCGGACGACGCGTACCAACATGGGTAATTTGAATTTCACGACCGGTGCGACGTTTAATCTCAGCAGCATTTTCTTTTAATAGTTTAAGGGCACCACCACCCACAGTACCAAGACCGAGGATTGCCAGACGAACTGGTTTCACGTCACACTCCAAATATAAACAGTTTTTTACGAGAGCCTAGATCATAGCTAAAAAAGCGGCCTGACTCTAGGGTCATTTCAGAATATCTTCATCTATAAAATAAAGTTAAATAACTAGGGTCTGTTGACACTTACTGTTCATAATTAACCCTATAACGGTAGCCATAAAAATATACAGGCTAAGGCAACAGAACTTTGATAATTTCTTTTGAGCTTGTCATATCGAGTAGCTATTCCTCTAA